>DAOVIC010000128.1 GCA_030671565.1 Anaerohalosphaeraceae bacterium | reverse complement strand
CTCGGCAAACTGGGCCATCTGTATCAGCAGGCTCTCTTTGAGGTCACGGGCGCCTATGCCGGCAGGGTCAAGTTTCTGGATCAGCAGAAGGGCCTGCTGAAGATGCTCGATACCGAAATCGTGTTTATCCTTATTGTGCAGTTGCTCGAGCCTTACGCCCAAAAACCCTTTTTCATCGATGTAGTCGATAATGAGCGAACCTGCCTGCCTGGTTTTATCGTCGGTTTCAACCAGTGCCCATTGTTCGGTCAGATATTCATGCAGCGAAAGACTTGTGTCGGCGGTATTCTGCAATGCCTCCAGTTTTTTGTCCGATCCTTCGCTTACTTTATAAGAAGGTGTCGGAGCGGCCTGGTCAAAGTACTCATTAAAATCTTCCCGGATACTGTCAAGCCGTTCGAAGTCCTCGGCTCCGGAGCTGTCTTCATCTACGATAAGTTCTTTTTGCTCTATGGTTTCCGCATCGGGGTTTTCGACGATATCGTTTTCCGCGATGGTCTTATCTTCCGTTTGTTCTTCTGCGATTTCAAGTACAGGATTGCTTGACAATTCAGCTTCGATCTTTTCCTGCAGGGCAAGCAGGGGCAGCTGCAGCACTTCCATGGACTGTATCATGCGCGGCGCCAGCTTCATTCGCTGATCCATTCGCATATGACCTGTCATGGACATTTTCATAAATCAAGTTCCTGTTAAAATAAAAATATAACCAGCAATATTGTACCATCAGATGTGCAAAAAAGTAATACTCAACTGTAGACTTTGCGGAAAAGATGCCCTGATTTACGCTGTCAGGAGCCATTGGCCTGTTGGCGGTAGCGTTTGGGCGGTATGGGAAGGCTTATTCCAGTTCTGATCTACCCAAAATAGCGTCAGTAAGTATCTTTCCGTTGGCAAACTCGATACTGCTGCCCGAAGGAAGCCCTCGTGCCAGCCGTGTGACCTTTACTCCAAGTGTTGCAAGCAGCGAGCTTATATAAAGCGATGTCCCGTCCCCTTCGATGTTGGGATTGGTGGCCATGACGATTTCTTTGATGTCCCCTTGACGTATCCGTTTTACAAGCTCATTGATAGTAAGATCTGCCGGTTCGATCCCTTCAAGCGGCGCGATATGCCCTCCCAGGACGTGGTATACCCACTTGCAAAGACCTGTTTTTTCGAGGCTTATGATGTCTTTCGGTTGTTCGACGATACATATCACGCTGTGATCGCGGCTGGCGTCGGAGCATATTTTGCACGTTTCGTCTTCTGTAAGATTGTAGCAGACGCGGCATTGTTTTATGTTGGTTTTGACGTTGTTGATAGCCTGGGCAAGTGCAAGTGCCTCCTGCGGTTTGCTCTTTAGAATATGAAACGTCAGCCGCTCGGCAGTTTTCGGCCCTATTCCGGGTAGTTTGCCGAATTCTTCGATCAGATCGTTTAAGCTGTCAGTATAAGCCGGGTTCATTTTGGCACTTCATCATTTAGGTTAACGGGCTGAATGTCCAGTACGGTTGCCTTCAATCCTGATATTAGACTCTTTATCGGGGGCCTATCAAGTACTTTCTGGCGTTCTTCGGTGCTGAGCCTGGAATCTGTTTTCTCAATCGTTTTCGGTTTTTCCGCAACGACTTTCGACCATGTAAAACTTAGCCGTACAGCCGAGGCTGTAACTTCGGTCAAAAAAGTTTCGATCTGCCCCTGGCGCTGCCTGCACATTTTCATCTTGAACTCGTCACCTGCCGGAAGGGCAAGTGTCAACAGCCCTTCGCGAAAATCCTGCGGTATGGCATTGCAGATCGCCGCTGCGATCCCGTTATTTGCCTCCCTTGCAGCCTCTATGATCTTCTGCCAGTTTTCCGTTATATTTCCAATGTCGGCAGGGGCTGTAAGGATGGGTTGAGTCTTCGGTTTTTTTGGCGCAGAAGACGCCGGTTTATTCGATGAAGGAACTGGCCGTCTGTTTGTAACCGGAGATGGGTCAGCGGATGTTACCGTTTTTTTTTTAATTTGTGCCAGAAGTTTTTCTGTCGACAAAAAGTGCTCGCTAAGGGCTAACCTAAGCAGCGACGCTTCCAGAAGTGCCCTTGCGTTTTCGCTGTTTTTGATCGTCCACCGCATTTTTTCGAGAGCGGTGATGCTGTAGATAAGCGCCGGTGTATCGAATTTGTCCGCGACTTCGGATACCTTCTCCCGTTCCTGTTCGGTCAATACAAGCAGGTCGGTCTTATCGCCGGCGGCTTTTAGGATCATTATATCCCGCATGCAATCGATCGCTGCCTGCAGTATCTGGATGCATGTCAGACCTGATTTTAGCAACTCTCCGGTCACTTCGAGCGTTTGCCCGCCATTCTTGTCGCCGATCTCTCCGAGGAGACGGCATATCTTGGCCCGATCCGGTTCGCCGAGGAATTCCTGAAGGATCTCGACGGTAAGCTTTTTGGATCCTGCGCTTATAAGCTGATCCAGCAAACTCAGTCCGTCCCGCATGGACCCGTTTGCAAGCCGTGCCAGATGAAGAATGACATCGTCTTCGTATTTGATCTTCTCGGCCTTGAGGATTTTTTTAAGTTGTTCGCCGATAACGTCGCTGGAAATACTGCTAAAGTCGAACCGCTGACATCGCGACTGGATGGTCGGCAGTACTTTGTTGGGCTCTGTGGTTGCGAAGATAAATTTTACGTGCTCCGGCGGTTCTTCAAGTATTTTCAGCAGGGCGTTGAACGCACCTGAGCTGAGCATGTGTACTTCGTCTATGATGTATATTTTGTAACGTGATCGTGCGGGGCGGTATATGGCGTTTTTGCGGAGTTCGCGGATGTTGTCAACGCCGTTGTTGGAGGCACCGTCGATCTCGATGACGTCAAGATCTTCGCCGAGATTTATCGCGATGCAACCATCGCACTTGCAGCATGGTTTTGTTGTGGGATTGTCTGATTTGAGGCAATTAAGCGACTTTGCCAAAACCCGAGCCATCGTGGTTTTGCCAACTCCACGGGTTCCGGAAAACAGATACGCGTGTGCGACACGATCGGCATCGATAGCGTTTTTCAGTGTTTGCGCAACAGCATCCTGTCCGACAACATCGCCGAAAGTCTGAGACCGAAACCGCCTTGCCAAAACCGTATAAGCCATATATAAATCTCTAATGTTTAATGTCTAATGTCTAATGCCTGAGCCCCATTTTTCTGAGCGGTTTTTCTTGTAGCGATAAAAATTGCAGTAAGTTAACCAGGCCCGTCAAACGCAAGACATTAATCATTTAAAAAAGGTGGCCGGGTTTACCTTGCACAGCAAGATCATCGCTTATGGCTGCTCGGTTCCCCGTCTGACCAGGTTCACGTGTCTCGCTTGCATGGGACCCGACCACATTAAATCGCTAATACTATTTGCCGGGGCATAGTGCAGAATCATTATATCGCCGCCAAGTATAACAAATTCCGGCCGAATTTCCACAAAAAGATAATAATTTAGCGGGGTTTGGGTAATATCGGGTTGATTTATAGTATTGACGGTCTACAAAATTGGCCAAAGAGGGTATAGCCTTTCCGCTCTTTTTATCAACAATCTTCTGCCCGAATTGGCGCTTGCGGCGGGACATGGTGCAGATTTTTTTTATGTCGAGCTGGGTATAGCAAATCCCCACCAAATTTTCAGAAAAACGTAATAATTTGGGCAGTTTTGGCCGATATAAGGGGCAACTTATAGTATTAATGGTCTATAAGCTGTTACAAAAGGTTTTCATTTTTGAATTTGGGGAAGTAGCTATGAACGTTCAAATCGAAGATACTTGTATCGCATGCGGTGTGTGTACGGATCTGTGCCCGGATGTGTTTATTATGGGTGATGAAATCGCACACGTAGTTGTCAATCCGATTCCGCCTGAGTTTGAAGACGAAGCCCGACAGGCCGAGGAGGACTGTCCTGTCGATGCGATCATTATCCAGTAGGGTTTTAATGCCGCTAATTTTAACCCGTTGCGATCATTCAAGTTGTAGATATTTATCCGCACCGAATGCAGTCAGGTTACTTCTATAAACCGCTTGCGATGCCGTTTGCGATGACATTTGCGATCTTTGTGCGATACCATGCGATGTTCAGATTTTTTGCATCCTGACTATTGGTCAGGAAACCGCATTCGATAAGTACCGCGGGTCTGGAATGTTTGACCAGAACGTGGAAATTTCTGTCGGTATTGATACCGAAAGATTTGATGCCGGATCGATTAAAGCTTTTCAGTACGCTTCGGGCTATCTTGCTGCTTTTGTATGAGGCATTGGGAGCGATATAGAGTGTCGTACCCTGCCTTTTGCTGTTGGGGAAGGAGTCGGCGTGAATTGAGACCATCAGGTCGGTATTGCTTTTTTGTGCTATTGTCGCTCGCATTGAAAGTTCGACGAAGGTATCATCTTTGCGTGTCATTATGACCTTGGCGCCTTGCGATTTGAGATTTTCTGCCAGTTTCGTTGCGATGTCCAGAACTATATGTTTTTCCGCGACGGGTGAATACCCCACTTCGCCTGCTCCGGGGTCCTTGCCTCCGTGTCCTGCGTCTACGACGATCACCTTGCCGCGAAGATTCGTTGATGTTTTCGCTGTCACGGTCGGTTCGGATGGCTTGACCGGTTCTATCTTGATCGGCTGGTAGACCTGACGTGGGCCATTAGCGATATGCGGCGGTTCATAAGGTTTAAATAAGTCCTCGACACAGCCGGCCGATAACAAGCAACATGCAATGGCTGCAATATACAGAAACAATTTATTTAAATTCAAAGCTTACTCCAACGATATCTTACTTTATAATGTTTTCAGTTGAAATTCCCCGTTTGCTCGCCGATAAGTGCTTTTAGAGCAATAAGTTACAATCTTGCTCGTGGGAATTTACTACCTTCAAGAGCATGGTCAGCCAGACAGTTCCCTGCTTCTTGCCTGGGCAGCGTTTAGAGCGTTCTTTACCATCTGTGAAAAATCTTCGTTTGCAAAAACATTTAGAGCCG
>DAOVIC010000006.1 GCA_030671565.1 Anaerohalosphaeraceae bacterium | reverse complement strand
TGAGGGTCTACACATATAATCGTTCTGCCGCCTTTGACGACAAACTGATCGATCGCAAACATTGCTTTTTCTGAAAGATCTTTCGGGTGAATAACAAGCAGCATGTCGATGTTTTCGATCTTCTCGACATCCGTGGCGATCGTTGTCAGTTCATATTTTTCCTTTAACTGTGAAATGATCGTCCATGCAGGTCTTGGCGTCTGTCCCTGCATACGCATCATTTGGGCCATATAAGGGGTCACATCGTCCCCCATGACCGGCAGCGAGCTCATTACGCCAAGGCGTCTCTTCTGACGTGTGACGGCAGTGTCGATCAGGTAGCTGATATCGTATTCGACGAAATTCTGACGTTCCGGAGAAAAGAAGGGAATCGTTTTGTCTACGCCGAACTGCGTCTGGAGTACCAGACCGAAGAAAAAATTCTCCTCATCAGTAATCCTGAAGCGCTGCAATTGGTGTCGAAGGGCTTCGGCTTCTTCTTCACTGAAGGGGCGGGGGTCAACTGTCTCAAAGTCCAGCATTCCGCCGGCATACGTTTCATATTCTTCCAGAAGTTCACGTACAAACTGGTAGTAGTTGTTAAAAAAGCGGATCTGGTCCGAGCCTTTCAGTGCTGCTGTTTCGGCATAATATAAACGTACTTTAATCGGTTGACTTAGCTTTCCAAGGATCGCCTTCGTCCCTTCCGAGAGCGTATATATCTTCTGGTCAGTAATGTCGATCTTTACTGATTTTCCAACATCCTGGAAGATGTTGATCGCCGAGAAGGTGATAATCAGTACAAGTACAACTCCTGTAATTGCTCGTATAGTTCTGTTCATCAGTTTGTCTTCCTTTCATCTAAAACAATGCTGCAAGCAGCGACCCAACCGACAATCAGCAGTACGAAGTATGATATATCCTTTAAGGCGATCACACCTCGCTGGATGTTCTCGAAATGCGACTGAAAGCTTAACTTGGCGATTGCACCTACAAGCCCTGTGGGAAGAAAACCTGTAAGAAAGTTCTGAGTGGTTGGCATGCCGGCAAAGACCAGTACTGCACATGTTACCACGGAAAGGACAAAGCTTATTACCTGATTTTTGCTAACGGCAGAGAAGAAGCATCCGATCGCAAGAAATCCGCCGGCCATGAACAAACTGCCGAGATAACCCGTTATGATAAGCCCAATGTCAGGTTCTCCGAGGTAACAGACGGTGATCGGTGCCGGAAGAGTAAGCAGAAGGGCGATGGCAAGGAAAAGCCATGCCGCGAAGAACTTGCCAAGTACGGCCTGTTTTACCGTTATGGGAAGTGTCAGCAAAAGTTCGATGGAACCTGTCTTTCTTTCCTCGGCCCAGAGCCGCATCGCCGTGGAGGGGACCATAAAGACGAACAATAACGGAAGGTTCCGGAAAAACGCACGCATGTCAGCCTGACGTATTTCGTAGAAGCCTTCGCGGAACATCATGTATCCCGAGAAAAATAGAAAGATCACAAGGAATACATATGCAAGGGGGGTGGTAAAATACCCCTTGAATTCACGTTTAAATACAGCCAGAAAACTATTCATATCAAAACTCCTATGCTACTTGTGTTATTACTCTGAATACTTCGTCAAGGCTCATCTGATGCTCGTCTTTCAATTTTTCCGGTGTCGAATCAACAAGTATCTTACCCTTTGAGATGATGATCGTCCGCGAACAAACAGCCTCGACCTCTTCAAGAATATGCGTAGAAATGATAATGCATTTTTCGCTTGCCATTTTGTTTATCAGGCTTCTGACCTCATGTTTCTGGTTCGGATCCAGCCCGTCAGTCGGTTCGTCCAGTATTAGGATTTCCGGATCGTGAACGAGTGCCTGTGCAAGGCCGACGCGCCGCCGGTAACCCTTTGAAAGCGTCTCGATCGTCTGGTGATAGACGCTTTCGATCGAACACATGGGGACTACGCGGTCCAGTGCCGCTTTTCTTTTGGCTCCTCTTATCTCTCGAGCATCGCACACGAAATTAAGAAGTCCGCCAACGGTCATTTCGTTGTAGCATGGGGCGTTTTCCGCAAGGTATCCAAGGCGTTTTTTGACCTCCACCGGTTGCTTAAGTATGTCATATCCGCATATGCTTGCGGTACCGCTGTCCGGTTCGAGAAAACAGGCCAGCATCTTCATGGCCGTGCTTTTTCCGGCTCCGTTAGGTCCCAACAGTCCGAGCACTTCGCCTTTGCCTACCTCGAACGACATATTGTCGACTGCAACAATATGTCCGAATTTTCGCCGAAGCCCTTTAACACTTATCATAATTATTCTCCCATAAAAACAGGCAGCAATGAACAGCCAGAAATTCGCCCCCAAGCACCAGGCTTTAATGGCTAACAGAATATTGGGTATTATAATAATTTACCGCAATTTTTCAACCCCCATGGCGGACGAATTTTCCATTTTTTTAGAGTGCTTGTGCGATGGCAAAATAGGCAAACTCTCGTGAAACTTAAAAGCTGCTTACAGATCAAATTCCGCTGCCAGGAATGTGTGGTCGCTGGGTTTGATCTCCATGCGGGGAAGTTTATCTATCCAGCATCTTGTGCATTTGCCGGCTAGCGACTTTGTGGCCATAATATAGTCAAGGCGCCAACCTTTGTTCTGCTGCAGGGCACCTGCCCTGTAATCCCAAAACGTGTAATGGCCGCCTTCGTCGCATTGTTTGCGGAAAATATCCTCAAAACCCCAGTGCCTGACGCTGTCAAATGCCTCCCATACCTCCGGGCAATAACAGACATGTCCCAGTAAGCTTTCAGGGGAATGTACATCACGCTTGTCAAGAGCGACATTCATGTCCCCAACCCATATAATAGGTTCATCTGCACTGAAATTCCGCTGAAAATAGTCTCTAAGCCGTGCGAACCACTCCAATTTATATGCAAATTTCTCCGAATCACGCGAAACGCCCTGTGGAATGTACGTGTTAACAACCGTAATATCTCCGATCGTCGCGGTTATTATTCTTGCCGGATCCTGCGGTTCGCTGTCAAGCCCGAAACTAACCTCGTTGATAGCATTTCTGCTGAATATGGCGACCCCGTTGTATTTCTTTTGCCCCTTGAAGACGTACTCGTAACCGCAACTGTCGAAGGCTTCGGCGGGAAAGTCCTCGTCCTGTACTTTTGTCTCCTGGACGCAAAGGATATCAGGCTTGTTTTTCCTGAGCCATTGAAGAACTATCTCGATACGCATCCTCAATGAGTTGGCATTAAACGTTGCGATTATCATTTGTGTCTCCATACACAAGCAATATAAAGGGAACCTTTAAAATCACAAACCTGCCGGCAAGGGATCAAGGCCGTTCTAAATAACCCGCAGCCCAAACATGCCTGCATGGTCTGTTAATTAAAGCAGATTCTCTTTGTACCAGACTATCGCCTTTTCGAGGCCTTCCCTGAATCCTGTGACGGGTTTATAGCCGATGACCTTTTCTGCAAGAGCTATATCGGCCTGTGAGTGTTTTACATCCCCTTTTCTGGTCGGAACGTAATCGGGCTTAACGTTCATGCCGACTATCTCATTGATCATCGCTATAATCTCATTTACCGTGATCCGGTCGCCGCAGGCAATGTTAACAACCTCACCGTGCGTTTCTTTTGCCCTTGCCGCAAGAAGATTCGCCTCGACGTTATTGTCGATATAAGTGAAATCCCTGCTTTGCTCGCCATCACCGTAAATGGTAGGGGGGGTATCTTTCAATATATGTGTTACAAAAGCGGGAATCGCAGCAGCATATTGACTTGTGGGGTCCTGATACGGGCCAAAGACATTGAAATAGCGAAGCGAAACAGTTTCGAGTCCGTATACGGAATAAAACACCTTGCAGTAATATTCACCTACCAGCTTTCCTACCGCATAGGGCGAGAGGGGGTTGTCTTTCATCGTTTCAACTTTGGGCATGACCTCACTGTCGCCATACGCTGACGAACTAGCCGCGTATACAAAACGTTTTATGCCGGCATCTCTTGCCGCAAGCAGCAAGTTAAAGGTTGCATCAACACAGTGCTTATGCGTACATGCCGGGTCGTCGACGCTGCGAGGGACTGACGGGACCGCACCCTGGTGAAGCACTACTTCGATGTCCTGCATTGCCTGGCGTGCGACCTCCACATCTCCCATGTCCGCTTCGACAAAATCGATCTTGTCGGCTATGTCGGCCAGATTACTTTTTTTGCCTGTAATAAGATTATCTATGACCCGAACAAAGCAGCCGTCTTTTACAAGACGACGGCATATGTTAGAACCGATAAATCCGGCACCGCCGGTCACCAGGAACTTTTCCATAAAATAACTCCAGATAAACTGTCGCAGGTAGAGAACTGCTTCAAATATACATCACGCAGGCACACCGCCTGCCGGGGTGCCATTGTCTTACCCAAAATGTATATCCGAAACACGGTCCCCTGTCAAGGAGTCTTTCTGCTAGACAGAAGCAGTTTCATGCGATTTTGCAATATCCTGGTATTCCTGATATGAACGGTAAACTTCACGGAAGTAGCCACCCTTTAATGAGCGAACGCCTATTAGTACCGTACCAACCAGATTTGCATTGATCTCACGAAGTTCACGCAGCGTACGTTGTGCGGCTCCACGCTTTGTCGACATCGCATTGAACACGACTATTGTTCCGTCTGTTGCGTCGACAAGCATTTTGGCTTCACTTACGAGAAGGGGAGGTCCGTCAATGATCACATAGTCATATTTTTTGCTTAGATCATCGATGATCTCTTTCATTCTGTTGCTTCCAAGGAGTTCTGCCGTGTTCAGGGGCATCTGACCGCTGTCAACTATGTCGAGGCCTTCGATACCGGAAGTGCGTATCACCTTTTCTTTATCGCATTGTCCCATCAGGTAGTTACTCAGGCCCAAACCTGAACCGCCCGTGGAGATCCCGTCTTTTCCGTTCTCTGGGAAAAGATTAACAGTTGCAGGTTTCTGGAAGTTTGTGTCAACTAGTACAACGGTACGGTCGTTGGCAACCATTGTATAGCACAAGTTCACTGCCGTCGTTGTTTTACCGTCTTCCATTGCAGCACTCGTAATAAGCAGTGATTTGTGGGAACCGTTTGCATTGCTTAGTTTCAGGTTAGTTCTTAATTGACGGTAGCACTCACTCATTATTGAATAGGGGGCTTGCTTCACAACGTGATAAAGATCTACTTTGCGTACTGCGGCGTCCTCAGACTTATGGCAGATCGTTCCCAGAAGAGGTGTACGAAGATGTTTCATTACATCGCGTGGGGTTCGTACTAAGTCGTTGAGCAGCTCGATCATGAACGCAAGTCCGATACCTGCCATAAAGCCAAGCACGAAGCCACCGGGAATAAAAACCATTGGCTGCGGCGAACTCATCGTGTCAGGGGGTATTGCAGAACTCGCAAGCCGCAGCTTATTTGCGGTAGGGTCGTCATGTATAGCATTGAGTTTTCGAATGAAACTCTCGGCGTCTGCAATGTTCTCACGAAGTTTGTCTCTTTGTACAGTTTGCTTCGTATAATCCGCTCGAATCAGACTCAGGGCCTTGTATTCTTGACGGGCCTCTACCCGTTGTGTTTGGAGCGTGTCTCTTTCTGACGATACCGTTATTAGTTGATCCTCAATTTGAACGAGTTGGGATTTGCGTGCCAAGTCCGAGATGTATGCTACCCGCTTTAGAAGTTCTTCTTGTGTTTGTTTCAGGGCATCCCGAGTTTCCTTAACCTGTCGATGATTCGCACCTAAATGTGTAAGTTGTTCAGCGAGGATCATCTCAAGGTCAATGATTCTTAATCGCAAACTGATCGCGGTTGTATCACGGTCAGCCTGCTCTTTTACGACTTCGTCATAACTACCTTGTGATCGTTTTCGAATGATCTCTGCCATTGTTTCCAGTTTGCTTACCTGGCTTGCGATTTCATTACGGCGGTTTTCCACTTGCTCAAGCTTATCGTCTATATAAGACCGAAAGCTCGTTGCTTCCAAATTAGCGAATTCTGTCCCTTTACGGATTCCGTCAAGTGTCTCTTCTGCTACTCGCAGATCTTCCTGTAGATCTTCCAACTGGCCATTTCGTTTTGCAAGTTGTTCACGAATATCGCCTTTAGACTGTTGATCCTCTATTCCGAGGAAGAGTTTAACCATCTCATTTGTGATCAACGCCGCGTCATTGGCACTGCCGCATATCATCGAAACAAGAATATAGTCCATATCCTTTTGCGCAGAAGCGGCAAGGTTTTTGTCGAGATTTTCAAGCCGCTTAACCTCGTCATTACCGAAAGAAGTGAACCATACTGTTTGTCGTACCGCATCAGATTCGCGCAAAAGTCTTCGGAGGTTACCAGGTCGTTTAAGCGAGAACGCTTTCGATTTACGGAAGTTTAAGTATATGTCACGGTTGGGTGTCGATGTTGCAAAACGATCCGGGTCTTCAGTGCCGGGAGGCGAAACCGCGATTAAAGCCTGTGCTCTATATCGGGGCGCATATCTGCGGAGCAGAAACCAACTGCCGCCACCTATAAAGGTGCCAATTACGGTCATGAACACAATGAGAAATAAGTGCCTGCGAATAATGGCTAAAATCTCTTTTGGAGTCATGCCCTGCGATGCCATCTGTGCAGGCATCCGATTTCCGATTGAACCAGCGGATACGTTCCTTGTTTGAAATTGACCTGCCATATTATCTGATCTCCTTTACTGGACATTAAACTCTGTCGTATATAGGTCGATTAGTTGCCTTAAATACGATCAAGGGCGTCCGTTAACTTTTTCATATTCTTTTCCGATATCTCGCCTGCTCCGTTTTTCAGCGCAAGCTCATACGAAGTTTTTGCATTATTGAACTGTCCAAGGGCTTCCTGAGCCATTCCATGGTGATAAAAAACTTCCCATCCTGTATGGATGTTTTGTTTTTGAAGTAGATGTATCGCTTCCTGGAACAATTGTTCAGCCTCTTTATACTTGCCGATTTTATATAAAGTATAGGCATAAGTATCCATCTTGTTGGCATCGGCAGGGGACATCTCATGCGCTCGTTTTGCATACTCAACGGCTTGGTCGATTTTCTGATCGCTCTCTACGTAAAGATATGCCAGATTGTTCATAACCCCGGAGTTGTTAGGCCGTTTTTTTAGTATAGCTTCATAGACCTCAATTGCCCCTGATAAAGATTCTGTCGTTGAGTCTTTCAGGTAAACCTGGACCAACAGCTGTCCTTTCATCGCCAGTATCTCAAGCTGGCCTTCTTCTTGTCCTTCAGCCAGACCAAGAGAAACGTTTACATAACGCAGAGCCTCTTGAAAGTCATTCTTTTCTTGTGCGAGAGTGCATAGCATAAGGTTTGCAGGCAATGAGTCAGGTTTCGTTCGGATACGATTGTTGCACCATTGCGTCACCTCCTGGGGGCCGAGAGTTTTTGACATTTCCCTAAGAACTTTAAGGATGAAATTATTGTTCTTGTCGCTCTTTTCTATGGCGTTGTTATAGCATTCAAGTGCCTTCTGCCGGTTGCCAAGATACAACTGCGAGCTTGCCATATTCAAATATGCTACAGGGGCTGATTCGGTTTCTATGTACTGTTGGGCATAGTTGAGAACAGCCTCATGTTTGCGCGATTTTTGCAGAGAATTAAGATAACCATCAAGAGCAGCCATGTTTTCTGCGGATTCATTGCTTTGCTTCCACGACTTCAGGAAGAGTTTTTCTGCGTCAAGGAACCGCATGTCCTGTAACGCAAAAACACCCGAACGAAATAGCCAATAGGGACTTTCTGGATATTTCCTAAGAACTTGGTTGTAGAACTGACCCAGGTCGGACCTGCGGCCTGTTTCTATATATAGCCTTTCCAGCATCGCCCACAGATTTAAAGAAGCACGGTCATCCTCTACCGCTTGAACCAGAACGCCAATCGCTTCGTTCATGTTGCCGTTCTGTCTGTGAGCGTTAGCAAGCTCAAGTTGAACCGACGACGTAGCCTCTATCGACTTACTTTTTTGCAGGTCCCTGATTGCTTGATCGATATCTCCGTTAAGCATGTTGATCTGTCCGCTGAGACGCCAGGCTATCGCATTTTCCGGGTCAGCTTTCAGAGTTATATCTATCAGCACCAGAGCTTCAGCAATTTCGCCCTTTGACATCTTTGACCACGCTTCAAGCATTATTCCGCGGGTTTCATCCTTATGATGTTTACGGAAACTTGCCAGCTTGATCTCTGCTTCGTCAAAAAGTTGGGTTTCAAGGAAATAGTGAATTTGGAGAAGTTTATTGTCAATGGTACCCTCAACCGCCAGCAATTCTTCTGAATACCGCTTAAGATTTTCATGGTCGCTGAGAGCCAGAGATACTTTTGTCAGACCCTTCAGGATACCGTTATCTTTTGGATCGGTTTCATATAGTACGAGCAGAATCTCCTTTGCCTTCTCAAATTGTCCATCACGTACGTGAAACTGCCACATTACGTCTTGACGGTCTCCAAGGAGTTGTCTCGCCTCTTCGTGTCTGCTTGTTATACGAAGATATTCCGAGTAAGCATCAAGTACTTCATTATTGCTGGGGTCAGATGTATAAGCCGTTTCGAAAGCCTTTCCCGCTACGCCGAGATAGAACGCTTTTTGTTCCTTGTCGATCTCTTTTATGCCAAGTTTCATCGCTAATTTGCCAAGCAGCATACTTGTCTGAATCGTTGGAAATTGTCTCGCCGTACTTTGCATTAGTGCGATCGCTTTATCGGGTTCTCTATCCATTATAAGTTCGGCATATATAACTTGCAATTGCCACTCTGTAGTATTAAGTGCGATCGCTCTGGCCAGAAAATCCTCAAGTTCTTTTCGTTGTAATGCGCTGACATTCATCCCAAGGTTAGCATTACGTGCACGAATGGCCGTAACCGCCTGCTTGGCGAGTGTTCCGTCAAGTGTATTCATCACTGCAGCAGACTTCGCCATTTCAACGGCATTGTCATAATCCTCAAGTGTTAGGTATATCTGACTCTTGATCAGCAGGGCGTACGGAAAGATGGGGCGAAGTTCAAGGCAACGATCAAGATGTTTAAGTGCGTCCTGGAATGACTCATTAGCCATATCAAGGCGTGCAGCAAAAAACTCACCTTCACATTTGTCAAGGTTATGCTGATACGCGATTTCAGCCATTTTCGTTGCTTGCGGTATATCCTTGTTGGCAATCGCGATATCGAAAAGACCTGAAACCGCTTCCTGGTTATCAGGCGTTATCGCAAGAGCTTTTTCAAACTCTGCCTGAGACAAATCCAGTTCACCTGCACTGTTATAATGAAGCCCAAGCCCAATATGGCGTTCGGTCTCATCAGGAATCTCGTTAAGTACGGCTATTCGAAGTTCATTGCGGCGTTGAGAAGGGATATTCAATGGGTCAGGTTCCCTTAAAAAACGCCTGTAAAGCTTGGCATTGGTATTTTCCGGACGTTCTTCCAGAAATGCTTCGATCAGTTGCAGTGCACTTTCCTTGTCGCCAGATCGCAACATATCATCACAAATCCCACGCGGCACAGGGACCTGTTCCGGTTGTAATTTCAAGAGTTCTTTGATTAGTTCTACGCGTTCTTTTCGATACTTTCCCAGTTCAAAACGAGAATAAGATTCACCATCGAGGCTTTCGTGTTCCAGTGAAGATGACCCAGTGCTTTCCAGTGCTTTGGAAAACCGAAGTATCTGTTGTGTAAGCAAGCCGATTTTAATAGGGATGGTTTCGGGCAACTGCGAATCAAGTTCCGAAAGTATGAGCTTGGCGTCATCGAGTTGTCCGTTCCTGATATATGCCAATGCCCGAAGTTGTTTACTCCGTTCCGTTGTCCCCACTCTTTCGTCGAAGATGTCAATTACCGTAATGGCATCGCTCAATTGCTGTAACTGCAGCATTATCTTAGCATAATCCAGAAGGGCCTCAGGTTTTGTTATTGCAATGCTCACAAAGCTCTTGCTTTTATAACGATTGAAGAGTGCTTCGGCCAAAAAATCTACCCGTGCGCCAATTTCAGGTCGGTCGGCGAGTATTCGTGACAGAAAATAGGACACCAACGGGTCGACACGTTCAGTAGCTTTAAGTTCCGCCTGACACATGAAAAGTTCGCGAATGGCTGTTTCATTGTCACCTTTGGCCATTGCGAGCAGCCCATCCCACTTCGCGAAGATGATCTTGTTCTCTGTAAGGAACTGTTTGATGTTATGAATCAACAATTCTGCCTCAGATATCGCACGCGACTTTTCTTCTTCGTCCCCCATTTCGTTGGCCCAAAGAGCCTTTTCTATCAGGAGATTGCCACGTAATGTAAGAAGCGAATAATAGTTCACTCTGGACAGTTGTTCGCGAGGACCGGCTGTCATTTTTTGTGCGTCCGGAAGTTTCGATGTGTTTTTTCCCAGCTTGATAGCCTTATTTAATGAATCATCTTTTTTGTTGATCGAAAAGTCATTATAGTAAAGTGTAGTTGCCACCAGTGCGTACTGAACGTTTGCATCATCAAGCTCTATGGCTTTTTCTATGGCGTCTATAGCATTGGCTAAAGAGTCGTCTGACATGTAAAAGCCCGCCAGTTCGGTATACACTGCCGCATTCGTATTATATATGTTTGCCAGAGTTTCATATTCGACTCGCAAATCTTTTATTTTTTGTATGCGTTCGGTTTTGTCATTTATCCTTTTTGCCTGAGCAACCTTGAAATTCAGCAGGGCGGCCTCGATTTTTGCCTTGTCCTCGGCCAGGTGCCGTCCTTCGATCAGTATTGCATATAGTGCATCTTCTGCTTTTTTAATTGAATTAGGGACCGAACGAGCATCTAATAATTTGCCAAGTTCGCCCCGGGCTCTCGCCAGATAAAGATAGATGTCCGCGTCAGAAGGGGATACTTGCTGTAGATGCCTCAGTTCAGCGATCGTATCGTTGATGCTTTTTTCCGCATTGGTTGTTTGGCCTGACATTACGATCTCAAGTGTCGCACGTGCCTTCGCTTTCAACACAAACAAATCTTCCTCCATGCCTGTGTCTTTTAATATGTTGACCAGGTCTGTGGCGGTTGTTTCTACGGTTCTCCAGACCGGATTGGTGCTTCCGCCGCCAGCTTGACTGCGGCTGTTACCGGCTTCATAATAGTACTTTAACAATTTCATGCGTGCGTCGACATGTTTGGGATCGATGTTAACGACGCCCATCCAGCATCCGCGTAATTTCTTCCATTTCTTGGGATGATATGCATTGTCAATTTTGTTAAGCTCGGCAAGGAAAAA
The DNA here is from genome assembly GCA_030671565.1 of Anaerohalosphaeraceae bacterium. Next base: position 9,183 of record DAOVIC010000006.1, on the reverse strand, counting down.
CAGTATCTCGATTTTATGTTCGACAGTCCTGGCACATCCGTATGCTTTCTTGTAGGTCTCCTCGACAAGCTTATATTGTTCTTCGATCTCCTCTATTTTTTCCTCGCTATAATCGTTCGACGCGGTCGCGATTCCAACTTCGGTATTTACTTTTGCAAGCAGTTCTTCTGCATCATTGATATATTCATATGGGTCCTTGCTGTATCTCAGTCCCAGAAAGATCACCCCGAAAAGAACAATTACAAGAAACAGTGAGCCTATAAGCGCCACTTTTTTATTTAACCTCTTGGCCATACTATGCATCCCTTGTCTAACTCAATGTCAAACTTGTTAATTTAAACTACTTAATGTCATTAGTGCCGATAACTTCGTTTTTTGCCGAATCTTTTGTGGCATCATCCTGATTCCAGTCCGGCCAGTGCTCGTTTTCCAAAAGCGGAACAAGTATGCTCAATAGTTTTTCGCTACCCTCGGCTATTTCATCTTGTTTCGGCCGTATTTTAGTTCCATGGGCCGACATGCCGAAAAATTCCCATTCTACTTTTGAAAAATAAGAGTACTTGCCAAATATATTCTTAAACATTATTGCCCGAACACCTTCTCGGCTATTAGCATAAAATCCGTTTGCACGGAAGAAATAAAGACGAGAAAAATTTGTAACATTCCATTCCGTATCATTGCCCGGGCGAAAAACAAGAGATTTAGCGTCAAGCTCTCGTTTCTGATCATCTTTTCCGATCGATAAACGTATGGTTCGGCTGGCCAACTGTTGGTTGCCGGAACCGGTATAACATTCTTCAGGTACATGAGGTACCTGGTCAGGGTCGCCTGTGTAGTATGTTATGAAAAGAGAGCAGTATCGCGTCGGGCTGTATTTTCCTGTTTCCGTGTCTTCAAGTATCCACTCGATATACTCATCTGTTCCTAGGCTCTCGAGAACGTCAAGGTTTTCGATTTTCCCACGCCTTGTGATAATGTAAGGCGTAAGCAGGGACTCGTCAATATCATCCATAGACTTTTTAAGTGGTATTGCTTCCTTAGTTACGGCAATACCAGAGATTTTGATCATTGCTTTTTTGCTCACTGCCGCTATAGCAAGGACCAGGACGCAGATCAAAAAAGTCGACTGCAAATAGGGTTTTATTGTTTTACCAATTGCCATACCAAATGAGCTCGATACCGTTAAAATATTATAAATATACTCGTGTTCACTGTAGAAACCTATACGAGATAAACTGACTTAAACAGCTAATTATTTACGCAGGTAAAAAATTAGCTTATGTGTTTCCGGACCGCTTGCGTCTGATGATCGTCTCTGTATTTGAAGATACTTTCTCATCAACAAAAAGGTTCGACATAAACCATGCAAGTAACCCGTAAAAGCCAAATGCTAATGGAAGCATTAGCATACCAAGCATATCATGGTAAATACCCTGGGCATATTTCGGATCCCACAGTATATATATAAAGCCCGTGATTGTCACGCGAACAATATTACAAAGTATTGCGATCGGGATTGTGCTGCAAAGCAGAACAAGGCGTTGCCATGCAGGACGCCAGTGAAGGTAGGCCATCGCTACTCCAAGTGCGAGAAAGGCCATCAAGAGGCGCATTCCGCTACAGGCTTCGGCGACATCAAGCGGCGGATCAAGCGGCTTGCCTTTATATATCACGTTGATCACGACACCGTTAGCTGTGGCCTCAAGACCCCGGACAAGACCGAGCAGGGCAGTTGCGATCTGTGCTGCCAACTGACGCATCGGTATTGTTATTGACTTGTACATACGTGCTGGAAGAGGCACGGCAAAAATAAGGTACAGCACAGGAAGCCATGTATATCGTACCAGTTTCCAACCGCCAAGAAACAACACTATTGAACCAAGACATGCAACTACCGTCAGAGGTTTGGCGTAACCGACCTGGAAGTACACATGATTAAGAGGATAAAAAACGATCAACAGAAGAAGGAATACGAGTCCAAACCAACTGCGTTTGGGCTGAATACTCAGTATCTCGGTTTTGTGCTGGTTGAGAAAATAAAGGCTGAACAACGGGATCAAAAAACCATGTGACCAACTGCTGTCATTGACCCATCGGTAAACGACAAGATTTACCTCTTCGTAAAAGAGGTAATACAAAAGGCTGGCGATAATACCGATCTTGATGTAAACCGCAGTTCCGAGCGAACCCCACCCGTTCTCCTCTTGCTCACCGCCAATACTTATTTTGGAAACTGATTCGTTATTAATGTTCATATGGTTAGACTAAAATAGTTCTTTCTGGAATTGTATGGGATCGAAATTCGGGAAATTGCCCGGTTCTACAAAGTTACGATCGTAAACGAATCCGAATCCATGCGTTGCTCTGAATGAGCTACGAAGAACAGCAAGGTAATCGCTTATGACATGAGTGCCAACGTTTATCCAGTCATTTGGTTTAATAAAGAAATCAGGCTGAAGCCCCTTGGCTATTTTGTTAAGATCGACCAGAACTGTTACTTCTTTATTCCTGCCTATGCGACGGACAACCTCAACCTTTTTGGGCCATGCTTCCGCATTAAGACCGCCCGCTGCCGATATCGCCTGCTTCAACGTTATAGGCCGCCCGGTAAGAAGGACCGGACCCTGACGGTTCAGATGTCCCATTACATAAAATTCTCCGACGATATCCTCAGGAATCGTTATCACATCACCTGGCCGGATTATAACATTGTAACGTTCGTCACCGCCATAAAGACGGTCTCTCGGTATCTTGATTACACGGCTTTTCTGACCGCCTCTGCCAATCTCATCCCATCCATAAGAACCAGCTGTTGCAGGTTCCCTTTTGGACACAGCAGGTTTGCGGGAAATTATTTCTGGTTCACTGTCATCCGATGCTTTGCCGCCTACGGCCACAGGTGTCCACTTGCCGTTTTCAAATACCCATTCAATTTGTGCTGCATCGCTAACCGCATCGGGTTTAGTCATCTCAATTTCATTTGACATGCCGACAGATTCGACTGGAAAACCTTTAGGTGCTGCAATATTTGTAAGTTCCTCTATCGTCGCCAATTCCGCTGATGTCATAACGTGCTGGCCATCATAAAAGCGACGGGCATGGGGTGCTATTATTTCAAGTATATCTTCTTCCGGACTCCTGTTGCCCGGCTCGGCAGGGATTAATTTCATCTCGTTAAACCCAGGAATACCGGTCCCGTTTTTATCTGATGGACTTAGCCTCTGTCCAGTTGCTTTATCCGTTTGGAACTCGCCAAATTCTCCTTCAATTCCCTGGACTTGCCGCGTTATATAAATATTCGAAACATTAAATTCGGCCATGCCTCCGGCAAGTGCGATCGCGTCGAGCAGACGGAAATCATATCGCGGCAGGTCAAAGCGGCTCGCACGAGCAATGCCGTCTCCGCTGATCGAAAAACTTAAGCTTTGCGATCTAGCAAGGCTTACGGATACCGAAGGGTCGACAAGAATGTCAGGCGAAAGAATATCCTTTAACTCAGCCTCAAGTTCAGGTTCGGTAAGACCGGCCGCTTGTATAATTCCAACGTCTGGGATAGATATGCGTCCCGTCTCCATCACGACATAATTTTCAAGCGTCGGTACTCCCTGCTGACGCAATTCAAAAATGCCGACACGTATTATATCACTTGCACCAAAAACGTAATCTTTATTTAGGGGAAGAACATCCGAAGGAAGGGGGTCCTCAGAATTTGCGAACGGACCTGCCGGTTCGTCAACGACACCGAGTGAGTCAAGAATTACATTTACCACGGGTACCGGTCGCCAACGACCGATGTCCGTAGGGTCCAGTGGAGTACTATCGCATCCACTGAAACACGATAATAAAACCAATCCCGCCAATCCATTGATTATTGCTTTATATCTCATAGTTATCCTGCCCAAATAAAACATTCAATTAAGCTGCTGTTCTCGCCTTAATTTCAAACCCGGCAAGAATTCGGCTCAGCGATATAGCAGTTACTTGTCACTGACTGTTCAATTGGATCCGCTGGAAACCAACCTCAATGCAAACGAAGCACTGCCTATCTTAAAAATTCATCGGCTCAACTATGCACTGCCTTAACATTTTTCTGCTCTAACCTTACTGATAATAATAAATTACATAAAAATTCGCAAAATCATCACTGTAGATTGTAAATAATGGTTCCTCTCCATATTTTCCGGGTGGCCGTGAAAACAGCCATTACCGTCCCTGGTTCTTGTCTCCCTCCTTAAGCCATTGCGAACAAAGGACTTACGTTGGTGTGGTTTTCGCAATACAAATGTGCAACTACAACATGGTGGAACATACTATTTTGACGTAACGGTTGTTCTGTGTTTTTTTTTACCGACCCGCTTTTTCAGCATTAATATCGCTGCTGTGGAATTCATCCACATCAAGCCTGTGGTAGTCAATCTGAAGTACTAATGCCTTGGCTTGACCGTCCTTGCCAGTGCTGAAAACGTCGATTTTACCTGGAATCGAAATGCCTTCATCCCGGAATATTCGCTCGTTATGCCCCTTTGCGGTGAATGCATTGTTGCCGAACATGTCCGCCACAGTCACACGGTTTATATGCTTTTTGTTAGAACTTCTAAACAGTATTATTCGGTCAGACTCTATCCCTTTTGGAGTAATCTCCAGCGGATTATACCACTGCCCGTCAAGCTTTACAGGTTCCAGTTCAACCCCGGCTAAGCCTTCATAAAGTCCTCCGCTGGCCAGATGAAGTGACAGAATTGCGGATGCTATCTGCCTGTTGCAAAGCAAATGATCAAGCTTCGCAGCAGAATCAGTTTCGTACTTTCCTTCGGATAAGAACCATGTGATATCGCCCTCAGCTTCCGTTGCAGTCACTACAATCGTTACAGGCTGTTCAAATATCTCATGCCTTTGATTTGTGAAATATTTATCCCCATTTTCATCGTATGCAGTTACAACGCAATCGCCCAAAATACGCTTCCCGGGAAAAACGGTTTCAGATGAAATGCTTTTCGGCAACAACGTAGCCGTTGCCGAAGAACGAGAAAGTCGCTCGCAACCAGTACCTGAGACTGATATAGAAATTATTGCCGCCAACAAGATAATCGATGTAAGTTTCATGTCCGCTTCCTCATGAATATATTAGAATTCAGAAACCATACTATATAACAGGTTCGCATGAAAAATGCAACCCCCAAGACGCTGAAAGCCGAAAAAGAAGCTATGGCAACTCAAGTTTAAGCCCTGTCATGAAATACAATTCAAACCATGCAAAAAGCCCCGGTGAAAATCGATCTTCCACCGGGGCTTATGTTTGTAACTCAATATATATACAGGTCTCTTACAGCTGCGAAAGTTTTTCGAGCAGGCTGTATTTCGATGCTGCATCCTTCTTAGCTTCTGCCATTAATTTAGCAGCCACTTCCGGGTTGGATTTCTTCAATGCACGATACCTATTCTCGCCGTATGCATATTCTTCGAAGTCAAGTGTCGGCTCTTTTGAATCCAGCTGAAGCGGATTCTTACCTTCGGCTGCGAGTCGCGGATCGTACCTGAACAGAGGCCAGTGTCCGCATTCGATCGCCTTCTTCTGTTCGTCGACACCATACATCATATTAAAGCCCTGCGCGATGCAATGAGTATATGCGATCACAAGCGAAGGTCCGTCATAGCTTTCCGCTTCGGCGTATGCTTTCACTGCCTGATTCGGATTTGCCGCCAGTGCGATCTGTGCGACATAAATCCCGCCATAGCTCATTGAGATAAGACCGAGATTCTTCTTCGGCATCGTCTTGCCTGCTGCAGCAAACTTGGCGACCGCAGCACGCGGCGTTGCCTTCGACATCTGACCGCCCGTATTGGAATACACTTCAGTATCCATTACGAGCACGTTGATATTTGCACCGCTTGCAAGCACGTGATCCAGTCCGCCGTAACCGATGTCATAGGCCCATCCGTCACCACCGACGACCCACACAGATTTCTTTACAAGGTAATCGGCAACCGTAAGCAGACGTTTGCACTCGTCGTCACCGCACTTGGCACATTGATCTTTAAGCTTGGCAACCAGTTCGCGCTGCTTTTCGATCTCTTCCTGGTTCTTCTGACCTGCCACGCCTGCTTTCAATGCATCCGTAAGTGAAGCCTCAACGCAACCTGCTGCCGTAACCTTCTCAAGCAACTCCATCGCATATACGGAGAACTTGTCAACAGTAAGCCGCATTCCCATTCCGAACTCGGCATTATCCTCGAACAAACTGTTGGACCATGTCGGGCCTCTGCCGTCTTTTCGAATGGCGTAAGGTGTAGTCGGCAGGTTACCGCCATAGATAGAAGAACATCCCGTTGCATTGGCAATATAGGCACGGTCGCCAAACAACTGGCTCAGCAATTTAACGTTTGCCGTCTCACCGCAACCGGCACAAGCACCTGAATACTCAAACAATGGCTGGATCAGCTGGCTGCCCTTGACGCTTGCCGCTTTAAACTTCGAAGTATCTGTATTCGGCAGCGAAAGGAAGTAATCGTAATTCTCACGTTCCTTCGCCCGAAGAGGTTCCTGCAATGCCATGTTGATCGCCTTGCGACCGGTGGGCTGCTTGTCGGCATCTTTTTCTTTTGCAGGACACTGCACAACACATGCTCCGCAACCCGTACAATCCTCAGGTGCGACCTGAACAGTAAACTTCATTCCTGCAAGATCCTTGCCCTTGGCATCGACACTCTTAAATGTCTCAGGTGCATCTGCCAGGAACTGGTCTTCATACGCCTTGATACGAATTGTTGCATGCGGGCAAACAAAGCTGCACTGGCCGCACTGAATACAAACATCCGGATTCCATTCTGGAATGTGAACGCCGATGTTACGTTTTTCATATTTCGTCGTTGCCAGCGGGAATCTTCCATCCTCAGGCATCATGCTAACCGGAAGGTTATCGCCGCGGCCAGCCATGATCTCGCCAACTACTTCGCGTACGAAATCAGGTGCGTCCGCAGGTACCGCCTCGGCCATCTTAGTCGCACTCGTGGCTGTTGCGGGAATGCTCACCTCGAATACCTTGCTAAGTGCAGCGTCTACAGCATCGTTATTCATCGCCACGATCTTGTCGCCCTTTTTGCCATAGGTCTTCTTGATCGCCGTCTTGATAGCTTCTATCGCTTTATCCTGTTCGATAACGCCGCTGATCTTAAAGAACGCCGTCTGCATGATAACGTTGATCCGTGCACCAAGGCCAAGCTCTTCGGCAATGCTGATCGCATCGATCACGTAAAACTTAAGCTTCTTGTCGATGATCTGCTGCTGAACCTCAACCGGAAGAATATCCCACACCTCGTCGGTACTATGGCTGCTTGTAAGCAGGAATGTTCCGCCTTCTTTGGCTTTTCCGAGCATGTCATACTTTTCAAGGAAGCTCGGGTTGTGGCATGCCACAAAATCCGCTTCTTTAATAAGATAAGGGCTCTTGATCCGATCTTTGCCGAAACGCAGATGAGAAACAGTAACCGCACCGGCCTTCTTAGAGTCATAAACAAAATAACCTTGTGCGTAGTTATCTGTAAGTTCGCCGATGATCTTGATTGAGTTTTTATTAGCACCGACGGTACCATCTGAACCCAGACCGTAGAACATCGCACCGTAAACATCGGACTCGAGATTGAATGATTCATCAACGTCGATGCTCGTGTTCGTCACATCGTCTACGATACCGACTGTAAACTTATTCTTTGGTTTCGCCGCGTCGAGGTTATCGAATACCGCCTTAACGCATGCCGGTGTAAACTCCTTAGAACCCAGAGCATACCGGCCGCCGACGATCAGCGGATAACCGTCAAATGAGATCGAACCATCTGACATTGCCTCGCCGATTGCTGTGCGAATATCCATATAAAGAGGCTCGCCCAGGGCGCCGGGCTCTTTCGTCCTGTCAAGTACGGCGATCTTTTTCACTGACTTAGGCAGTGCTTCGATAAAGTGCTTGATGCTGAAAGGCCTGAACAGGCGAACCTTTAAGACTCCGACCTTTTCACCCTTTGAAACCATGTAGTCAACTGTCTCGTCAACCGTATCGGCACCGGAACCCATGATGATGATGATCTTCTCTGCGTCAGCAGCACCGACATAATCGAACAGCTTGTATTGCCTGCCAACCAATCCTGCGAACTTATCCATTACGGACTGAACGATATCCGGGGCTGCATTATAAAATTTGTTGACGGTCTCTCTTCCCTGGAAGTAAACATCAGGGTTCTGTGCGGTTCCGCCGATAGTCGGATGGTCCGGGCTAAGTGCACGTGCTTTGTGTGCCGCTACCAGATCATTGTCGACCATCGCACGCATATCGTCATAAGTTAGTTCCTCGACCTTCTGTATTTCGTGACTCGTACGGAAACCGTCGAAGAAATGCAGGAAAGGAATTCTCGTTTCAAGTGTTGCCGCCTGTGAGATCAACGCAAAGTCCATAACTTCCTGAACACTCGCAGAGCACATCATAGCAAAACCTGTCTGACGAACACTCATAGTATCCGAATGATCGCCGAAGATGCTCAATGCAGAACATGCAAGCGACCTTGCAGACACGTGGAAAACCGTCGGACCAAGCTCGCCGGCGATCTTATACATATTAGGGATCATAAGCAATAGACCCTGCGATGCGGTAAATGTTGTCACCAACGCACCCGTTGCAAGTGCACCATGAAGTGCGCCGGCAGCTCCACCTTCGCTCTGCATCTCCGTCACGGACGGGATAGTACCCCATATATTGGGTTGATCGGCGGCACTTTTGGCATCCGAAATCTCACCCATCGGCGAACTTGGCGTTATTGGGTAAATTGCTATAACCTCATTTGTCGCGTGCGCAACATGGGCAACGGCACTGTTCCCGTCGATTGTTACCATCTTACGTTTCATAAAAAAATCTCCAGATATTAAAAGATTAACATGCTCGTTTATTCAGGGCAAGATTACACATTCCCCGCCAGGAGCGTTACATACAATATGCGGATTTATAACAGGTTTGACAACGCAAGGCAACCGTTTTTCTATAAAATAGATGAACGCGAGCCTAAAGAGAAACCGTCTTTTAATTTAAACGGTTTTTTGTCTTATCTTTTGCCGAAGACATGCGATTTGCAGGATTAAGCAGGGATAAAAAATGGGAGCGCTGGGGCTCGAACCCAGGACCTACGCCTTAAAAGGGCGTT
>DAOVIC010000159.1 GCA_030671565.1 Anaerohalosphaeraceae bacterium | reverse complement strand
CGAGTGTTATTTCCCCCTTTTCGACAGTCTGAACCACCATCCGGCCGCTCTCGGTGCGTCTGACAGGATAGCCGTGAAAAACTCCACTACCCCCTCCGAGGTCGGTAAACGTATCTCCCCCGGCCCAGCCGCACACCAGATGCACAGCAACCGCCATAAGAGAGGCAATTCTGGTCATCTTAAACGCCACACTAAAGCTCCCTCTTTAATCTAAACCCATCGATACGCAATTAGAGCATTCTACTAAACTGCTATACGTCCATTATACCCATTTTGCTCACACAAGTACACCCTCGATTATGACTGAGACCTCTGAAAAACCATGACACCCTTGCTATGGTCGTTGTTTTTGGAACAAAAACAAATATGGCAGTGGAATACACCCTGTTTTTCAGGGAACCCGACTGAAATATACTCGGTCTTTTTACAGGTAATTTGCTGGCGTAAATTGTGTTGTTTGCCCGGCTGGGCCGGCTCATGCAGCGAACAATCGGGCGGTTCTGAAGGTAGTAATTATACCTGTACATTTGGCCTTTGGAGTTTTTGATGTGAACAGAGACGTTGTAATTGTATTCGCAGAAGACGATGCCGGACATTTTTTGTTGGCAAAGAGGTATCTCACCGAGCAGGGCGTGCGCAACGAGGTGATCCGTTTTCCGGATGGCAGGAGTACGCTGGACTTCTTCTTCATGCAGGGCGAAGGACCGAGACGCGATCCCGATTGCGAGTATGTTCTGATCCTCGATATCCGAATGCCCGGTGTAGACGGGATCGAGGTACTAAGGGCGATCCGGGCGGATTCGGAGATGAAAGAGCTGCCGATAATAATTCTCAGCACTACAGATAATCACGAGGAGATCGAGCGATGTCATGCGCTCGGATGCCACGCCTACATAGTCAAACCCGTCAAATACGGAAGCTATATAGACGCGATGCGTAAAGTTGGCCTGTTTCCATCGCTTGTAGGCGGCGGCTTTATTCTGCAAAGACAAGAGCCGGTCGCAACTCCGCCGAAATAGTCAGCAAGATCGAAAAGGTAATGCAGCGATCGCACACCGAAACGCCATGGACAAATTGGGAAAACGACGGCCCACTGCCGGAAAAAGCAAAAGACGAACACCCGCCGAAAGAAAAAAAGCAAAAAACCCGAAAATCAAAAAAGACATAAGTCGCAGGCAGCGGGCAGCTGGTTGGTCGCTTTAGTCGTGGTAGGGTTCGTTGGGAGTGTTGTATTTCAAGCTCGGGGAGCAGTTTTGTGTCGAAAGATGATTACTTTTTTCTGTGTATTGTCAGTTATCTTGGTAATTGGCTTTCAAGTTCGGTTAATTGCTCGATTGTGACTGTTTCCGCCTCAAGACTGGCGTAGATGACACGGTATTTATTCCTTGACAGCTTCCAGCGGACAAGGACTGCGTCGGGATCATTCACTGTTACAGAATCACCATAATATGCAGGGTCCTTCTTTTCTCTAACGAGTTTGTTATAGAAAAAACATGCAAAGCCAATGTCCAGGGTTTTCTCTTCGCCGGTTTTCTTGTCAATGGGGTCGTCTTTAAACGCTTTTGTGAGAAGGGCATCTAAATTCTTTACAAACTTTTTGTCAAACTTAATAGATGCCGGATACTTGCCGCGCGAGTACTCAAGGTAAGTTGCAAGGCCCTTGATCAAATCCTTTTCACTCAGACTCAGCATGCGGAGTACCTTGCTGCGATCGTCTTTAGGTATTTGAGCACCGAGCTGGATAGCCGTTTCCAGTACATCGTTTGCCTGGCTGTCAATTTCGGCTTCCGAGAGGTCCTCGAGCAGGTGCAGGTCTTCCGGCAATATATCTTCGATTATCAGGTCGCTATAGATGACGCGATAGGTTTTGGAGTTGTTTGGTTTGTACCAGAAGATCGCCATGTCTGTATCGTCGGTTTTTGCGCCTTGGCCGTTGTAGTGCCAGTCGGATTTGGCAGGCAGAGAGTTGACTGTCTGAAAACCACCGGCAATATTTCCGAAATGCGGTTCTACATAGCTAAACTTTTTTTGAAATTGTCTCTGAAACTCATCATGTAGTGGGCCGCGTTCTTCTTTGGCCTGTTGTTTCTCTTCATCGGTATAATCATTTGGGTCTATGTCTGGTTGCCAATCATCGAAGTAGTTGGGTAAAGTGGCGCTAAATGTATGCGACCATCCTTTCTGCTTAAACGTGATCTGTGCATCAGGGTCGATGTCTTTGATCGCATCTACAGTAAGTGACGATGGGAATTTGCCTTTGGTGAGAAAAGTCCAACTGTGGAATAACTTGATCAGTGTCTGTTCACTTTCATCAAGACCTTCTGTAAGGTACGCAATGTTAATGGCGGGTGTTTCGTTAAGCTCCGGCTGCTGCGGTTCGGGTTCCGGGATGTTATCAGGTTCAATTGTATCGTTATGCTCCGTCGGTGATTGTTCGCCGCCGGGCTCGCGTGTTTCGTTGGGGTCTATTTGCTGCGGTTCGGGTTCAATTAGGGCGGTTGTTTCATCCGGTTGCTGTTTTGGCTTGGGAGGAGGTAATGTTTCGTCTTTAATAGTATAATCTTCGGGGATCGAGATGCCCGCTTCTTCGGGGCTGAACACCTGGTCCAGACTAAGATTTGTGACGGAGGCCTTGATCCCGGTTACGTTGTTGTACCATTGCAGTTGCAGGGGGAAGTCTGTTTCTCTGTCAGCCCATATTGTAAGCGTCCCTTTGCCCTGCCAGAACAGGGATGACGATTGACCTGTGGTTTCCACCCGGTAGCCATAGGCAGGACAGCCGTCAATGGTTCTTGTGCCGAGCGATTCGACGGGGCCGTGGCCCAGGTCGATAGCCTGCTGGATCAAACCCTGCAATTCTGTGAACAAATCGTAGAGTGCGTTGTGGAAATCGCGTTTTCTAATGTCCCGTATTAAAACGGTTTTAGAGTCAGGATCGAGCGAGAGGACCTTGTTTCGGTTATAGTCTACGAAATTGACAGTTCCGTTTGCCATGTTTTGCCTGATGTAACCCTTTGCGTCATAGAGAAAACTCGATGTTTGCGGGGGTTGGTCGCCGAATTCAATCGACAGGTCAAAGCGGGCTGTCCGGGCGGCGACGAAGTGTTCCATAGCGTTTGCAAAGGCTGTACTTGTCCCGTCGATAGAACCTGTAAAAGTATATATGCTGAACATAACAAAAATCAAGGCTGCGGCTGCCATAGTTAGTTTTGTGATTCTGGATTTCAGTATTATTCTCCAAATGCTCTGCCGTGTTTTTGTAGCATGTTGCCCTGTTTTTATCCTGAAATCATGGATGGCATCTTCATATGTTTCCCGCCATTTATTGAAATCGAACTTGAGGTTATCACGTTTGATTGTGTAACCGAGAAGTTCGTCTAATGATTTTATGTTTTCCTTATGGTTCATAATCGCACCTCAGGGAAACCGGATTTTTGTAAATACTTAGCCATTTTCTTTCTTGCCCTGTGAAGCCTTCCGTTGATTGCCGGTTTTGACAATCGCAGTACGTCTGCGATCTTTTCATAGGGAAGATTGTCATAGTACCGCAAGGCTATCAACTCTCTGTCAGGAGCAGAGAGACTATTAAGAGCATCATTTACCGCCTGGTGATTGCAGTCCTTATCAGGGCTCGCGGGCAATTGCGAAAGATCTTCACTGTTTTTCAGCCTTGACCTTGATCTGGTCATGTCTTTGGCGACATTTCTGCAGATGCGAGCAAGCCAGAAGGCAAATTTCTCTTTACTTTTCAATTT
>DAOVIC010000035.1 GCA_030671565.1 Anaerohalosphaeraceae bacterium | reverse complement strand
GTTGAAAATGTATGCCTGATGGGTTGTTACGGAATCGGGATCAACCGGATCATGGCGTCTGCGATCGAGCTTTGTAACGATAAGGACGGGATAACCTGGCCGATAAGTATTGCTCCGTGGGAAGTTATGATAGTGCCTGCCGGTGCCACTGACGATATAGTTGACGCGGCAGAAAAGATATACGAAGAGCTTAAGGCAAAGGGCGTTGAAGTATTGCTCGACGACAGAGATGTTCGGGGCGGCGTTAAATTTAAAGATGCCGATCTTATCGGTGTTCCTGTTCGGATAACTATCGGCAAGAAGTCTCTTGCTGAGGGTAAGGCGGAGATCAAACTTCGCCGTGATAGCGAAAGCACAAAAGCTGACATCGGCGTTTGTGCGGAGAAAGTTTTGGAGATTGTCAATTCGCTGAAAGCGGAACTTCATGTGGGAAGTTAACAAGCCCAAACCTGTGAAACTTATTTTGGGGGTGCTGGCGGCTGATAAGAAGAGTCTTTCTTCGGCGGTAGCGGCAGTGGAGAAGGAGTTTGGTCAGGCTGATATCGTGAGCGAGGTTTGGGAATTCTATCAGACGGATTATTATCTGGAAGAAGCCGGCGGGGATATTTTGCGGCAATTTGTCAGTATCAAGGCGTTGATCGATCCGGGGGAGCTTTGCAGGATAAAGCATAAGACGAATGAAATGGAGAGGGAGCTTGCTGAGAAGCTGGATATCGGTTTGCCTCGGCCTGTCAATCTTGATCCGGGAATAATCGAGCCTTCGAAACTGGTGCTTGCTTCGACTAAGAATTTTTCACACCGGATATATATCGGCGAGGGGATGTTTGCGGAGCTTACGCTGAGTTTTGTTAAAGGCAAGTGGGAGAGTTTTCCGTACACTTTCCCCGATTACAAGGAAGAACGTTATCATGGGTTTTTGAGCGATGTTCGCCAGCGGCTTGTCGAACAATTGCGGGAAAAAGCCGGCAATTTAAATTAACCGGTCGGTTAGTTTGAAAATGTAAAATCATAGAAAGGCGGTGCTACTTTGGGTTTGGGCTTGCTTGGTGTTTTGTTGTTTGCCGGGGCGTTTGTATTGTCTGCGGTTTTGACATCGGTTGTCAGGCGTCATTCGATCCGTAAAGGTTTTGTGTCTCGCCCCAGTGACGATCGATACAACAGGTCAGTGATCGCACTTGGAGGGGGTATCGCTATTTTCTGGACGATAGCAGCATTTGTTCTGGGGGGTGCTTTGTCAGTTAAGCTTGGCGCGGCTGGATGGTTTGGCGAGGACGTGGCGATACATGTCGAGGGTTTTTTGAGCAAGTTCAATAAGCTTGTTGTTGTTATGGCGTGCGTGCTGGCATTGCATTTGATGGGTCTGTGGGATGACAAGAAAGGGCTCGGTCCTTTCGTTAAGCTTGGCGGTCAGCTTTTGGTGGCTACGGCGGCGGCATTGTTTGCGAATGTTCGGGTTGAGTTTTTTATAGACAGCACTTTTGCAACGACAGCTTTGTCTGTCCTTTGGATGGTTTTGATAATCAACGCGTTTAATTTTCTCGACAATATGGACGGTTTGAGCGCTGGGGTGGCGGTGATCTCATGTTCGGTTTTACTTACGGCGGCGATCCTTGCGGGACAGGTATTTGTAAGCGGGATGGCAATCGTTTTTATCGGTTCGCTGGTCGGTTTTCTGATATGGAACTTTCCTCCCGCGAAGATATTTATGGGGGATTCGGGTTCTCTGGTTGTTGGTTTTTTTGTAGGTTTGCTCACTCTTCGTACAACTTATTACGAGGAGGCATCAAGCGGCGGATGGTATGCAGTTTTTCTTCCTTTGGTGGTGATGGCGGTTCCGCTTTATGATTTTATGAGCGTTACGATCCTGCGAATGATCCAGGGTAAGAGTCCGTTTGTCGGCGATACTCAGCATTTTTCTCATCGGATCAAGCGTAGAGGTTTAAGCGACAGGCAGACCGCGATGACACTTTATCTTGCGACGCTTTGTACGGGGATCGGTGCGGTATTTCTTTACCAGGTTGATCTGACCGGTGCGATCCTGATATTTTTGCAAACAGTGATGATACTTGCGATAATAGCTATTATGGAAATGATGGGAGATAAGTCGCTTAGGGACGAGTAGAAAATAGCGAGTAGATTTTTGATATGCGTAGTTTAAACTTGAAAATTGACGGGGGGTTTGTCGGGCGGACCGGTTTTTTTGTGCTGGTTCTGTTTCTTTGCGTTCTTGGTTTGCGTGTTACACATCCGGAGACTACTCAGATTACTATGATCAGCGGGTGGCAGTCGCTTGGTAACGATGGGTTTAGTTTGATATTTTCGGCGGTGCTTATTGTCGGGTCGCTGGCTTGGGTGGCGTTTGCGGTTTGCGGCGGGAAAGATTCCTGGCGGATCACGTGGATGGAGGTTGGGGTCGGTCTGTTTGCGATCGCCGGGATTGTTGGCGTTTTTTTTGCGTCGGATAAGCGAGCGGCGATAACCGATCTTGTTACGATGCTGGGGCCGATGGCGGCGGCTTTGGTGCTGGTGCAGGTCCTTGAGAGCATAAAATTATTGCGTTTGGTTCTTATGGTTATTGTTGCTTTGGGAGCGGTTTGTACGTATCAGTGTGCGGATCAGTTTTTTAGCAGCAACGATATAATGATAGATCAATACGAGGAGAATCCTGAGGAGCAGCTGGGGCGGCTTGGTATTGAGAAGGATTCGTTCGAACATATGGCTTATGAGCATCGGCTTTACTCTAAGGATGTTCGTGGATTTTTTGCGACGGGAAATTCGGCGGGTTCGTTTTTACTGCTTGCGATATTTGCGTGTGTCGGGCTGGTTGTTACGGACGGAGCCGGCGAAGGCGAATCGTTTGTCGTTCGTATGCTGCTGTATGCGATGACGGGAGGTGTTTGTGTTTTTGGTCTTTTGCTTACGCATAGCAAGGGAGCGATAGGTGCGGGAATAGCGGCTGCGGGGTTGGGAATTTTTTTGCGGCTGTTCGGAGGGGTGCTTAGGAAGTATTGGCTGGTCGTTCTTTTGGTTTGTGTTATTGCGGCGGTGGGGCTTGTTTGGGTGGTTGTTTCTTACGGGATGGAACACGATACGCTGCCGGGAGGGAATTCTTTGCTGGTGAGGTGGCAGTATTGGGTCGGTGCGTGGAAGATGTATGCGGCGAAACCTTATACGGGAGTTGGTGGTGGGAATTTTGGGAGCTTTTATACGCATTATAAGATCGCGGCGGCGCCGGAGACTGTTAAAGATCCGCATTGCTTTGCGTTGAGTATTCTGTCGCAGTATGGGCCGGTTGGGCTTGCTGGATTTGTTGGTGCGATAACGATGCTCGCTGTAAGTGCCGCCGGTGCCGGAAAAAGGTGCCTGACCCCTTTAATTGATATGACTCCTTTAATTGATAAAGCGGGCGACGGCAAAAGGGTTTTGCCCTCTTTGATCATAGTTGGCGCTGCGGTGTCGATGTGTATGCTGGTGTTTCGTCCTGTTCTGATCGGGGCTGAGAGAAGCAGTGATGTCGCGGTGATGGTTTATGTGGGGATATTTCTTTTTGTTTTGCCGGTGGTGTTTTTCGGGATTTCGTATTTGCTGCTTTATAAGGCTGAGGTGATCGGAGGGGGAAAGAGCAGCCTTGGGGTCGGCGCGATCTCTATATTCTGCGGGGTATTTGCTGTTTTGCTGCATAACCTTGTTGACTTTGCGATCTTTGAGCCGGGCGTGTTGACAACTTTCTGGGTGATGGCGGCTTGCCTGGGGGCGATGGGATGTTTGCGGGATGACAAGCGAGTTAAGGCGGCGGCTGTTGGGAGCGGCGGAAAAATTGCGACCGTTCTGGTTTGCTCAATAGCGGCGTATGCGTTTTTTGCCTTTGCTTTTGTTCCTGCGGTTAAGGCGAGCCGGCTTAGGCAAAGTGCTTTGCACAACGTTTATGAGGCGCATGAACTTCTTGATCTTGCAGGTCAGGCGGATGAGCTTAATGGAGAGGTGCTGAATCTTAACGGACGTTTTTATGTTCGGCATTGGGACGAGACGGGCAGAAAAGATGCGGGTCTTTTGGAGCTTGCTTCAAGGTGTTTTAAGAAGTCGATAGAACGAGATCGAGCTAATTTTAATAATTATGAAAAACTTAGAGGGGTTTATGAGAATTTGAGCGAGGTGTCAGCAGGCGAGACAAAGGGGACGTGGTTGTCGCTTGCCTATTCGGCGGGAAAAGAAGCGAGCGATCGTTATCCGGGGGCTGGGCGGCTTTGGTATTCTTTGGGTAAGATCGCAGAGAAACTTGGCAAAGGTGATGAGGCGGCGGAGGATTTTGGAATGGCTGTTGAGATCGAGGAGAGCTATCGCGAGCAGTTTAAGGTGATGTATCCGGGGCGGGACATGGTGAGCCGGCTTGGCACGGAGGAATATGAATATGCCAAAGGAAAGGCGACGGGGGTAGAATAGGCAGACTTTGCAGCGGTTTATCGCAAATCGAGCATTATACTAATTCCAGTTAATTCGAGCCGATACGCAATGGGGTATTTTCCTGCATTGGCAGCGCTGAGGGAGTTATTAAGCCAATTTGAAATTCACATATCGGCTTGAATTAGATGGTATCATTATTAGTTCTGTAACAGTGTTTCTCTGATTATTTGTGCTCTTACTATGTCTCTCTGGTCGGGGTCGAGCTGCTGGCCCTTGTTAATCTGGAGGTGGGCCGGCTGGGTTAGCATGAAGAGCTTGTTTACCTCGGTGATGGGTATTCCTTCGAGGCAGCCGAGGTTTATTCCCATTCTGACGTGACTAAGAAGGAAGAGCGCTTCCTGTGAGCTTACCAATCGCGCGTTTTTCAGCAGGCCCAGTGCACGCTGGATCTTGTCTTCGAGAACGGCTTTTCGAGTACTGAGGAGTTCTTCGCGAGCTTCTTTTTCGTACTCGATAATTTTCGGGACGATATTGTCTGTGAATTTATGGACGAGTTCTTCTTCTGATACTCCCAGCGAGACCTGGTTTGAGAGTTGGAAGAAATCTCCAATCGCTTCTGTGCCTTCTCCAAATAATCCCCTTACGGCAAGGTCGGTGTCTCTTGCTGCGTTTAGGAACTTTTCTATCTCTCCTGTCATTTTGAGGCCGGGCAGGTGAAGCATTACTGAAATCCTGATTCCTGTTCCCACGTTAGTCGGACAGGCGGTCAGGTAGCCGAGGTTTGGGCTGAATGCGTATTCGACTTTTTGCTCGATCGCGTCGTCTATCGCGTTTATTTCTTCCCAGCACTCCTTGAGTTGTAAGCCGTTCTTGAATATTTGGATGCGGAGGTGGTCCTCTTCGTTGATCATTGCGGTGAAGGATTCGGCGGCGGAGATCACAGCTCCCCGCGGTCCGGCGCCCCGTATATGACGATGACTTATGAGGTGTCTTTCGACGAGGGCCTGACGTTCAAGGTCCGGTGAAGTGTCAACGTCTACGAAAAATATATCGTTTTCGATGTCGGATGACATGATCGCATCTTTTAGCTTTTCGAGCACTTCTGCCTGTCGGTCAGGTGCCAGTCTCGAAAGGAATTCGTAGCCGGCGAGGTTGCGTGCAAGTCGTATCCGTGACGATATTACAATGTCCGAGTCCGGGCCTGAGCCGTCGAACCATTCTGTCGTGTGTTTGCAAAGATCGTTAAGTTTCATTGCAGGTGTTCAATCCTATCTCGAATTTCTGCAGCCCGTTCGTAGTTTTCGTTGCTGATGGCTGTCTGTAGTTCTTTTCGAAGATTCAGTATTTTTACGTATCTTTTGTTTTCCGACGGTGCCCTTGCCGGGACTTTTCCACAATGCGAGATGTTGCCGGCCTGGGTCTTTTCGATAATTTTCAGGAGCGGCGCCTTGAATACTTCGTAATCGCTTGGGCAGCCGAGAAGTGTTTCTTTTCTGAACTGGTCAAACGTGATCCCGCAGGCTGGACATGCGAGAGCAGTTGGCGAGGTCGATTCTTCCTGAGTGGGCTTTCCTTCTCCTTCCTGCGAGGCGGCCTGGGGAGAGGCTCCCTGTGAGGCAAGGAGGGTGCTTAACAGTTCGTTTATTGGAACCTGATTTTTTATGGCGAGGCCCCGCTGTTCTGCACAATCCTCGCACAAGTGTGTTTCCTGCCTTTGGCCGTTCGTAATCTCGGTTAAATGGATCGTTGCGGCCTGTTGTTTGCAATGCTGACACTGCATATTTTATTCGTTCCTTAGAAAAATAAATCCCATACCCTTAAGGGTAGTAAATTCTCGCGAGTAAAGCCGTAATCCATAATCGCAGTGTTATTTGACCGGAAAAAACCGGGAAATCTCAATCGCGATCAGTATATATCGCCCTTACCATATCGTCAATTTTCGTGTTTATCTATAATACAAACTATGGTCGAAATTTTGCCCAGCAGCCTTTCTCTTCCATTAGTTCGACAAAATCGAGAGTGGCATCGGCTTTGATGAGTTTTTTCAGCTGGTCATATATGTATTTTGCCAGTGCCTCTGCGGAGGCGTTTGCTTCTTGAAAATCGGGCAACTCCTCCAGTTTTTTTCCTTCTAGAGGGGCTGTTACAGTATCGATGGCGGCTTTTAGCTCGTGGAAGTCGATAACAACACCCATCTGGTCGAGTTTTTCTGAGCTTAGAGCGACGTTCAATTGCCATTGATGAGCGTGGAGGGGCTCTTTTTGGCCGTTAGGCATTGTCAGCTGGTGAGAAGCATTGAATTTGGATTCTACAGTAACTGTGTACATTTTTTTGCCCGGTAAAGGTCCGTAAGCTTTCTGCGTGACGTCCTATAATTATCACCGAAAGGTTGAATAATATCAAGAAAGAAAGGGTGTTTAAAGTTGGGAGTTGTTGTTCTTGATTGGCGGGGTGAGATGGTGTAAGATTGTGATCTATGAAAATACCTCTTACAAAATATGGGATGCCGCAGGTCGTTGTTTTTCCGCATTTGGTGCTGCTTTTGATGGTGGCAGCGGGGTTTGTCTGTGTCAGTACGGGATCGGCCTGGTGGATATTGATAATTATCGAGGCGGTACTATTGGTCATGCTGGGTTGGGTTCTGGCGTTTTTTCGGGATCCAGAACGCAAAATAGTATGCGATAAGCTTACGCTGGTTTCTCCGGCGGACGGACTTGTAAGCGATGTCGGTGTGATCGAGGATGACCGGTTCGAAGGGGGCAAGGCGTTTCGTGTGGGTATATTTCTTAACGTATTTAACGTTCACGTCAACCGCGTGCCGTGCGGGGTTCGGGTCGAGGGGATCGAGTACAAGGAGGGAGCGTTTAAGAATGCGCTTGATCCGGAGAGCGCTCAGGTCAATGAGAGTAATTCTGTTACGATGGTTCGCCTTGACGAACCTTTCGATAAGTTGATCGTGCGGCAGATAAGCGGTGCGATAGCGCGTCGTATTGTTTGTGCTGCAGTTGATGGCGATGAGTTTGCGGCGGGCGATCGATTCGGGATGATAAAATTCGGGTCACGGACAGAACTTTATATGCCTGACCGCGAGGAGTTAAAATGCCTTGTCAATGTTGGAGATAAGGTTAAGGCTGGACTTACGGAGGTTGTTAGGTACGAATTATGACAAATACGAAATTAAACGGGACGAGAAAACGGGATCTTCTTCGGCGAGTGCGAAAGCAAAGGCTCAGGTATATCGCGATCCTGCCTTCACTGATAACGATCCTTAACGGGCTTTTCGGTTTTGCTGCTATATGTTTTGCCCGTGACGGTGTAAACCACTTTTCATTTCACAATTTGGATCTGTCGTATTTTGCGGTTTCCGGCTACCTGATATTTGTTGCGATGATAGCCGATATGCTCGATGGTCGTGTTGCGAGGATGAGCCATTTGACGTCAAGTTTCGGCGGACAGCTTGACAGTCTTTGCGATATTATCAGTTTTGGTGTTGCGCCTGCGTTTTTACTTTTATGTGTTCTCGATCACAAGCTGACATTGCTGGTAGACCCAACACCTGCTTTTGCGGGATTTCTTACGCGGTTTATCTGGCTTGCTGCTGCAGTTTATCTTGCATGTGCAGCGATCCGTCTTGCTCGTTTTAATGTTGAGAACGAAGAGGACGAGACGGCGCATATGAGTTTTATTGGGTTACCGACACCGGCAGCGGCGGGCGTTGTGGCAAGTATGGTTGTTTTCTACGAGGATATTGTGGTTCCGGCAGCTGACAAACACGCTTTTATCAGCAGAGGCGGAGAGGCAATAATCTGGATGCTCCCTTTTGTTGCGATAGGGTGCGGAATCCTGATGATAAGCCGAATCCAATTTCCCCATATTGTAAACCAGTATATGAAGGGGCGAAAGCCCATGACATACCTTGTGTGGGCGTTGATAGTTCTTGGGCTTTTGTGGTGGTTCGTCGAGGCAACATTGCTGGTTTCGGGCTGCACTTTCGTCGTGTTAGGGATATGGAAGCATGTCTCCGACAAGATCAAGATGAAGCGTTCTGATGGCGATACACACGAACCGCCTGTTCTCAATGTTACTGGCCCGGATGACGAGGATGACGAGTAACAGAGGCATAGGTTTATATGTGCACGTTCCGTTTTGTGTGAGGAAGTGTGCGTACTGTTCTTTTTATTCGGAACCTGTTGGCGGTGTTGACACGGGGAGCGTAGTATCTGCGATGCGGGCTGAGTTGGGGCGGTATGAATTGGGGGGAAGGGTCGATACTGTTTATGTTGGGGGCGGAAGTCCGAGTTGTTTGCCGCGAGCGGAGCTTTTTGGGCTGTTGGATGAGATAGCAACGCGGTGTGCAGATGTAAAAGAGTTTAGCGTCGAGGTGAATCCCGGACAGGTTGACGGGGAGTTTTTATGCGGATTGAGAGGGCGCGGAGTCGGGAGGCTTTCGATCGGGGGGCAATCGTTTATCGATGAGGAGTTGGCGTTTTTGGGGAGAGAGCATACATCGGATGATATATTGCGAACATTTGAGCTTGGGCGCAAAGCAGGATTTTCTAATATCAGCATCGACTTGATCTTTGCGATACCGGAGTCGAGGGTCGAATCTTTTGAGCATTCGCTTGAAAGTGTGATCGGGCTCGGGTGCGAGCATGTTTCGGCGTATAGCCTTTCGATCGAGCCGGCGACTGCGCTTGGGCGAGCCTGCGTGTGCGGTGAAGTTGTTAAGGCAAGCGAGGAAACTGACCGGGCGATGTACGAGATGGCCATCGATAAACTCGAGGCGGCGGGGCTTGGGCAGTATGAAATTTCGAACTTTGCACGCGAAGGTTTTGAATGTAAACACAATTTGAAGTATTGGGCGAATGATGCTTATATTGGTATCGGGCCGGGGGCGGTTTCTTATTTTGGAGGGGAACGTTACAGTAATGCCGCGGATATTGGCAGGTATTGCGAATCGATGGAAAAGGGAGAAAGTGCAAAGGTTGACGTGCATCGTCGTGAAGGAGTTGAGGCAGCGTGTGAGAGAGCGGTGCTTAACCTGCGGAGGAGAAAAGGTATTTGTTTGGCCGAGTTTGCCGAGAGAACGGGGTATGATGCGATGGAGCTTTTTGGCGAGACGGTTAAGAGGTATGCCAGTGAAGGGTTAATGGAGGTGTCGGGCGAGGATGGGGGACGAATACGTCTTTCGCGAAAGGCGCTTGCGATAGCTGATGGGATTCTTTGCGATTTTTCGTCCGTGTAATGGAAGCTTGTTGACGGTTTTTTGCGAGCCGCTATAATGTTTTGCGTTCAATTGTTTATTTAAGGCGGTGATATGGCGGCAGAAACAAAGGTTGGATCGTTTAAAGCGTGGGTGCAGGGTATGCGGTTGTTTTCTTTGACGGCGTCTTTGATACCTGTATTGGTCGGAGGGGCTCTTGCGCTGGGGTTTGAAGGTGAGGTGATATGGTGGCTGTTTCCGCTTGTGCTATTGAGTGCGTTTTTGTTTCAGGCGGGAACTAATACTGTTAGCGATTATTACGATCATAAGTACGAGGTGGATAAGGACTACACTTATGGTTCGAGTCGGGTAATCGTCGATGGATTGATCGGTGCGAAGGCGCTTTATTTTGGCGGTTTGATTATGTTTGCCCTGGGTGCTGCGATAGGAGTTGTGTTTATTGCAATGCGGGGTCCGGCGATACTTGTGATCGGTGCGATCGGGCTTTTGGGCGGGTATTGTTATACGGCAAAACCTGTGGCGTTTAAGTATATCGGGCTTGGGGATGTTGAGGTTTTTGTTCTGATGGGGCCGTTGATGGTGATCGGGAGCTATTTGGTTTTGACGGGCAGCTTTGCATGGGAGGTATTGCTTGTGTCGCTGCCTGTTGGATGTTTGGTGGCGGCAATACTTTATGCGAATAATCTGCGTGATATTCGGCATGACCTGGAGGCGAAGGTTAAGACGCTGGCTGGGCTGCTTGGATATGGACGGGGCAAGTATGTTTATTATGTCCTGGTGTTTGGCGGTTATGTTATCGTGGCGGGGCTTGCGGTGGGCGGAGTGCTTACGTGGTGGGGGCTTTTGACTTTTGTTACTGTTCCGATCGCGATTAAAAATGTCATGGCGATCGCGAGTAATGTTGAGGGCAGTGCGGAAAGAATTGCGACGCTGGACGTTGAGACGGCGAAGCTTCATCTGGCGTTCGGAGTGCTGCTTGCGATTTCCGTTGTGTTGGGTACTATATTTTAACCGGACCAGTAACCCTGTGATGCCTCGGTATCTGAGTCTTCTTGCGTTGTTTGAGGGCCATCTTCGTTGTTACCCTGATCCCGCTTCCTTGTAGACTCCTGGAGTTCTTTATGGATCTTTTTTTTCTGCTGCTGTAATGCGCGATTTTGCTTTTTCAGTTTTTGAATATTTATTTTGAGAGCAGATATTTCGGCAATTTGTTTTTCTGCTTCCTCCAGCTTGACCATGAGTTGTACATTTTTATTATCATAAGATTCGGCCTTTTTCTCAGACTTGCCAAGCCGTTCGGCGAGGAGTTTATTCTCTTCTTTCATATGCGCGAGAAGTTCCTGATGTTTCTTTATCATTTTTTGACATTCCTGTCGCTGTTTTTTGTTAAACGTTTGGGCCCGGGCAAAAGATCTTTTAACTTTTGCTGTCTCTGAATTAGATTTTTTCAGATCCGCTTCCAGTTCGGTAACCTGTTTTTTCAGTTTTTCAATATTTCTTAAATCGGATTTCCTGATTCGCTCCAACCTTGCATTCTTTATGTATTGTTCCTCAAGTGCTGATATTGCCTGCGTGAGGTTTAGTTTACGGAGAGTGACTTTCTCGGGCTTATCCTTCCAGGATACGTGGAGGTCCCCGGTGAGGGAATCGTTCTTTCTGGCGAGCGAATAAATAAGTGCTTTTTCTGAATTGTCCAGCTTGAATTGTATTGACGCGCGATACCGGTCAATGGAATGTTTTCTGAAGATCGGTGCGGAAATAAATGGATTACCGAGGAAAGAGAAGTTCATGCTGTCATTTTTGTTTCGCACAGCTTTTATAATTGCAGCATTTTTGCTGCCATCGGGCTTTGTAACCGTGTGTGTCCAGATGCCTTCGTATTTTTTCGCATGTTTTTTCTCGATCTCTTCCTGCATGACAGCAAAGGGGTCCATCGGTTTTGGTTTTACTTTTTGTTTTACAGTTTTTTCCCGCGGCGCTTTCCATTCGACTTTAAGAGGGTATGTGCTCTCGAGCATGTATCCTTCGGATTTGTCGTCCTTGATCTTAACAACGATTTTGTTGACAGCGATGGCTTTGTCATCGAAATAGAACCATCCTTCGTATTCGCCGGTTTTCTTTGTTATTGATCTGCAGGGATGCGACTTGCAGCCGGGAGCCGACCCACTGGGCCTTATCCATATACGGAAGGATTCTGTATCTCCTGCGTTGTATCTCACTTTTACATAAAGTCTTTGGCCTGGTTCGAGGACGGCTGGGCATGGTGGATCGGTCGAGATGATCTCTACGAAAGGGGCGGGTTTGGTCTTTGCGATCAGTGATACGTTAAAAAGAGTTATTACGAGAAATGCTGTAAAAAAAAGATGCTTTTTCATTTTTGCTCCTCAAAAAATAGAAAACAGAACGCATACATTATATCGCAATTCTTCTCTAATTACAAGAGAATTATAGGGTTTTATTCCTTTGCCTATTTACCGTTTTTGAGTTTGCTAAGTCGGCTTGACAGCAGGGCTTAAGGCGGTTAGGCTGTGAGGATCGTGTTGCGTGTTTTTTTATTTACCGGAGCAGCTTGATAAATGAAAGCTATCGTTTTTTTGTGTTCGCTGGCGGGCGGGTTTTGGTTTTTTATGTTTTCGCCCTGGGGCATCGATGATAATTTTTTCTGGCCTGTGATGATGTTTTCTACAGGTGTGCTTGGTGTGTGCGCATTGGCGATCGATCGGGCGCGTCTTGGCGAGGTTTATTTTTTCAAGTGGCGGCATGTGTTCGCCGGCGCATTGTCGGCGATAGTGCTTTATTTTGTTTTTTATGTGGGCAACTTTTTGTCGATGC
>DAOVIC010000173.1 GCA_030671565.1 Anaerohalosphaeraceae bacterium | reverse complement strand
GTCCACGAAAACCGTGCCAAAGTGGTGCTCGCCGAGGCTGAGATACCAAAGGCAATGGCAGAAGCATTCAGGAGCGGTAATCTCGGCATCATGGACTATTACAAGATGAAAAATATCCAGTCCGATACATCAATGCGTAATACGATCGCAGAACCTCCAAAAAATCAGGAATAGGATAGTCCGACATGAATGACCTGTTTGAATATATTCTCGCTGCGGGCCGAAAAAAGCCCAACGACTTCAGTTGGGTCGTACCTATAGTATTGGTGCTTTTTTATGGCCTGGCAGCGATTGCACGCATATTTAATAAGTCTGATCAAGAGCAACCCGAACCAGAGGAAAAAGAACAAAACGAAGAAGATCGCCAGATATCCCCGCGATGGCAAGAGCAGGCATTGCACAAACAACAACTTCGCGAGGACAAACTCCATCTGCGGGAAACACGTGACGAAGAAAGGCATATAAAGCAGCAGCATATTGTAACGCATGACATCGAACCGCATGAAGAAGATGCCTTCGAAGCCGAAGAGATCGAAACCGAACGGCAAAGAATAATGCGTGAGATGATGGGGCAGGTTTTTGGTCAGACTGAAAAAAGACGCAAACCCGTAACACGCAAGCCGGTGCATAAAGAACCCGTATTAAAACCGACGAAAAAAATGATTCCTGCACAGACTCTGAAAAAACCGCAAAAAAAACATGTGCCGGCAGAAACGCACGGACTTGCACGTCTTGCCGAATTTGGAGAACTTAAAAAGGCGATCCTGTACGCCGAGATCATCGGCAAACCGATCGCACTGCGGGACAACCAATAACTGCAATTAAACCCCGGCCGCATATTTCCAGTGCATTTGGCAATGAAGGGCAGTTCAAAACTGTTTTTGATTGAAATGTACGGTATTTGAACGCAAATCCACAAACCCCATTATTTAATATAAAAACGGAATTGGCCCGCCCTGCCTGGGCCGATAATACATGTTATGTTACATTCAGGCAAGGGAGGCAGTACTAGTTGATTTACGGCAAATCCGGCTTTTACTGGTAGCGTGCACCTATCGCACTGCGTGTCATCGCCGTCAGACGATCCCACGTTGCAGTCGCACGATCGACAAGGCCAAGGTTTTCCAGGACAACCTGTATGTTTTCAGTAGCGTCAGAGTCCGTTAAATTATCCGTCATGGAGTTTTCCAGTCCCTGTATCGCAACCGCAAACTTTGAACGGTCCGCATAGAGCATCGCAGTTTGATAATGAAGTACTGCCGTATCGTGATCGAGGCTGTTTTGCTCAACAAGAATACCGAGAGCATCATCTGACTGGTTTGCCTCGTGCAGACATATTGCGAGTTTACTGCGGGCCCGGCTATGCGTGGGGTTAATTTCCATCGCATTTTGAAAAGCCTCAACAGCTCCCTTGAGATTCCCCACTCCCATCATCAATATCCCGAATTTGTAATGAACGTCGGCGCTTCTGGGCATGCTTTCGAGGTACTGCCTGTGCGCGGCGATGACATCATTTATGCCTATCGGGGGCAGACACTCCTCGGGAAGATCGGTATGTTCGGCGTTGACTGCCGCTTGCAAGTGCAGGATAGCGGTTTCAGAGAAAAGCAGGCTGCTGTTCTGCTGAATCGCAGATGCCAGCGAAAGTGTTTTCGTCGCCTCTTTTGTCGTACCTGAAAGTTCCTGCGAAATCGCAAGGCCAACGTAGGCATCTACTATATCGTCATTAATTTCGATCGCTCGATTGAACTGTCCTGCCGCAAGAGATGCGTTTTGCATCCGCAGATAATGCGTTCCAAGCTTTATGGTAGCCTCAAGATAATTCGGTTGGGCACAAAGGGCTGCTTCGTAATGGACGATAGCTTCTCCGGTCCTTTGGACCTTGCTGTAAATATCGGCCATTCGTACATGAAGGTCCGGCTGTTCGCCAACCTTTTCCATAAGGGATTGTACACGTTCTATCGCGTCCTCGAAATTATCTTCTTCGATCACCTCAGGCATTCCCTCATTGGTGTCGTCGTGGAAGTTATCCGGATGAGCAAGGATCGCCATATTGAATGCGTCAATCGCCCTTTCGTACTGCTTATTGGCAGCAAGGAGACAGCCTAAAAGCACCATCGTCGAAATATCTTCCGGATGCTCTGCAACGAGCAGACTGTAATGTTCGATCGTCTTATCGATGCGGCCGTTTTTCAAATAGATCGCGGCCATCCTCTGCCGGGGCAACTGCAAATGACTTTTAAACTTCAGGCAGTCCTGGTAAAATTCGAGGGCCTGCTCTTCATGACCAAGTCTTTCATGGCAATACCCCAGCGTATACAGTGCTATAGTATTGCTTGGATGCTGCCGGTAGACAGCTTCGAGAAGCTCGGTCACTTTATCCATATCTTTCTTTTGCAACTGGATAGCAACTGCTGCCATACGTCCTTTTTGGCAATCGGGGTTTTCGAAAAGATAAAAATCCAGCTTCTCTTCTGCCAGTTCCAGATTTCTATTGCCCAAAAGTTCAACTATCTCGTTGAAGTCAGTTTGCCGGACATCGTTTTCGGCATCGTCATGCTGAGAAACCGCATTAAGCCAATGCCATATCAAATCAGCCAAGTCGACTGTTATTGCTTTACCAAAAATCTCAAGCAGTTTACTCATATCTTTCTTTCCCATAGTACACAAAAACAGACACAATATGTCATCGCTGTACGAAAAGTATCGGCACTATGAGTAGGCTGCTTAACGCTGATTTGTGGGATATTAGCCCAAAAAGAATGATTTTAAGTACACCTGTGCAGGCTGTAGGGGTTGTTCACACTAAACGTGCCGGCAATTTATGCAGTTGACATAACAGATAGCTTTACCGGTAAATTTATGGGACTGCGTATCGGGCAGGTAAAATAAAAGGCCGCTAAGGGTCAGGTGTAAAAAAAAAGATGAGTAGCTCTAATTATTATTTTGTCTCGCCCGATTTAGCCTGTGCCTCGATCTGGCTAAGATAAGCAAGGGTACGTTCGAGTTTATCGGTAAGATTTTTCAGCCTGAGCATGGTTTTTACGCGGGTGATAAGCTCCCACTTATTGACAGGCTTACTCAAGAAATCGTC
>DAOVIC010000119.1 GCA_030671565.1 Anaerohalosphaeraceae bacterium | reverse complement strand
CTGCCCGACAAGTGCCACTTTTTTCGCCAACTCATCTGTTGCATAAGAACCTATCTGCGCACCGTCGATATTTATTGCACCGCGGTCTGTCCGCATCAATCCCGCCAGAAGATTCAGCAACGTGCTCTTGCCCGCTCCGTTCGGTCCGGCGATCGCAACGAACTTTCCTTCCGAAATGCCGAAACTCATATCGCCCAGCACATCCATCTTGCCATAGCTAAACGACAACCCCTTTACTTCTATCGTCGCCATTTTACCATCCTACCTTTCGTGAATATTTGACCAGAAGGAAAAGGAAAAACGGTCCGCCCACCAGTGCTGTCACAACACCAACCGGAAGTTGTGCAGGTGCAACAATAATCCTAGCCAGCGTATCTGCCGCAACCATGAAAATACCCGCGTAGATCGCACTCAACGGGATCAACTGTCGATGATCGGGTCCGAAAACGAGCCTTACCGCATGAGGAACGATAAGCCCGACAAATCCGACAAGTCCGCTTAGACTTACCGCAACCCCAGTGATCAACGCCGCGATCGAAAACGCCGCAAACTGAACCTGCCCCGTTTTTACGCCCATTGTTTTCGCATCTCGCTCGCCAAAACTGATCGCGTTAAGTTTTGACCCAAGAAAAAACAGCCCAACGATGCCAGCTGACACAACACCTCCGCTGGTCCACAGTACAAGCACGCTTTCCTCTCTCATATTTCCCATGAGCCAGAATATAGTCGCAAAAACCTGATCGCTGCGTCCCACCGAGGTCAGGAACATGATAAGCGCAGAGAAAAAAGCGTTCACCACAACCCCCGCCAAAAGCAGACCCGCAACATGCCGCCTCCCCGTAAGTCTCCCGATAAACCAAACAAGCATCACCGTCCCGATCGCACCGACAAACGCGAAAACCGTAACAGGTGACTGTCCCCAGATCGGCGCAGCCAGTCCCAAAAGCATAGCAACGATCACACCAAGTCCGGCACCGCTCGATATACCCAGAATATAAGGATCAGCAAGCGGATTACGAAGAAGTCCCTGAAACACCACTCCCGAACACGCAAGTGCCGCACCGACTATCACCGCAAGGATTATACGAGGAAGACGAACACGAACGAATATCTCATAATCCGCGTTAACCTGCCCCTCCCCAACCGATGCGATCACCGACTTTGGCGACACCGCCTCCGTACCAATCATAGAGCAAGCAAGCATCACCAGAATCAGCAGGATCAAAGCAAAACCGATTCGCACAACAAGTTTTCGTTTAGTAAGCAATTTTTCCATAGCAAGGTCAAAATTCTAAAGACTGTCGACTAACGATTAGAATAACTCCGGATGCAAACAACGTCCAATACTTTCCACACCATCGTATATCCGCGGCCCAAGTTGCGAAACCGTATCCCCCTCGATCACATAGATCCTGTCGTTAACAACCGCGGGCACATTCGAAAACCGTTTCCAGAAATCCATCGCCGCTTCGCGCTGCTTTGTCATATCGCCCCAACCCATCGCAGGTTCGATTATCACATCAGGCTTTCGCGCAATAACTTGTTCGGCGCCGATAGGGGGATATTGATGAGCGGTCTTACCGATCGCATTGACCCCGCCGGCAAGTTCGATCAGTTCATTGACAAACGTATCCAGCCCAGCCACTCGCAAAGGTTCGCGCTGAACAACCCACAAAACACTCGTCCTTTCTTTACCCGAAATTTGTTTGGAAAGCCCTCCAAGCTTTCCCCGTAACTGACCGCAAAGTCCCTCTGCCTCTACGCTTGCACCCGTCGCCGCTCCGATCTCTTCGACCGCCGCAAAAAAATCGTCTACTTTTTCAATATTAACCGTAAGCGTTCGATATCCCATCCGCCCAAGCCGCCCGGCAATATCCTTCTGTTGCGGGAAATCAAGGGTTATCACAAGATCAGGTTTTGCCGCAATGATAGCCTCGATATTCATCTGCCAGAAACTTCCGATCTTTGCCTTATCTGCGGCCTCGGCTGGAAATTTGCTGTCAGTCGTAACCGCAACTATCCTCTCGCCAAGCCCAAGCGAATAAAGTATCTCCGTCAGATTAGGAGCGGTAGAGATGATCCGTTTCGATGCCGATGCATCGACCATGCCCAACAAAGCAGAATCGTCTTCATAGAACACCGAAAAGCCAGCCACAAGCCACAGCACCAAAAACAATAACAGGCAAATCCACTTTTTCATTTAACAACACCTATCTGCTAAAAGCCGGTTCGCTTAAACTGCTTTTCCAACTCGCCCATCGAAAAAACGATCGTCGTCGGTCTGCCATGCGGACACCTGCTCGACCGTTCGACGGTTTCCTTATCAGCCACAAGCTGCCTCATCTCCTCATACGTCAGCGCCTGCCCAGCCTTGATCGCCGCCTTACACGCCGCCATATCGAGTATCTCATGCACCAGTCCCTCCGCATCCGGTGCTAAAGTTTTATCACCCATCTTATCAAGCATGTCAGTAACGAACTGTCCAATATCGACCTTCCCAAGGATAGCCGGAAATGCCTGTATCGCCATTGTATGCGGCCCAAACGCCTCAAGCTCTATCCCAAGCTTTTCGATCAATTCGCCATTTGCCTCTATCGCTTCGGCTTGTTGCGCCGAAACCTCAAAAGTCTCAGGTATCAACATTCGTTGCGAAGCAAGCTTGCCCTCCGACATTTTCCTGCAAAGACTCTCATAGATGATTCTCTCATGAAGCGCATGCTGATCGATAACCGCAAACCCCTCTGCTGTTTCGGTTATGATATAAGAGTTATGTACCTGCAGGAAAACACCTCCCTGCTCCTCAGTATCGCTTTGGGCCTTGAATGCTTCGCTTCTATATGCACTCGTCTCGTGCTTGGCCTGCTGCATCGAACTCGAATTACCGTCCGGTGTCCCCGCATTGAAAAAATTCCTGTTACGTTTCGGTCGGGGAAAATCAAAATTCCCCTGCCCGCCCCCAGCCGACTGCTTATCGAAAAACGACTTCATCGCATCTTCGATACGTCCGCGCCTGTCTTCATCGTCCGCGTCGCTGCCCCCGACCGGCAAAATTGGTCTGCTCCCAAACGCTGCTCCAGCGTCGAGATTCATACTAAGCAGCTTTTCCCGCATAACGCTCAATACCTGCGAATGCACCATATTGCCGCTAACGAACCGAACCTCGATCTTCGTCGGATGAACATTCACATCGAACTGGCCCGGATCCATCTCGATAAAAAGAAACACAACCGGATGCTTATTAGGCTCGATAAGCCCGCGGTAAGCCTCCTTCATAGCATGAGATATAAAACGATCCTTGATATGCCGGTTATTCAGAAACACATACTGATACTTGTTATTGCCCCTGGCAACGGAAGGTCTCCCCATCAAAACCCTGACCTTAATATCCTTCTCTCCGGACTCCACCTCGATAAGATCCTCGGAAATATTTTTACCAAGCAATGCACAGATGCGATCCCGCAGACTTTCATCGCCCGTAAGACGATACATCTGACGACCATTGTGGATCAATGTAAGATCAAGGTGAAGGTGTGACAACGCGATCCGCGTAAAAAATTCCGTGATATGCGTCATCTCCGTATTTGCGGTACGAAGAAACTTACGCCTCGCCGGCAGTTTATAAAACAGGTTTCTAACTTCGATACTCGTCCCGCAATCCCCGCTGCAGGGCCGAACCTCCTGTTTTTCACCGCAATCTATTTCGATTCGATTAGCCTCGATGGAATCACCCGTCCGGCTTACAACACTGACATGCCCAACCTGTGCGATACTGGCAAGCGCCTCACCGCGAAACCCCATCGTCTTGATATTGAAAAGGTCGTCGCGATTCTGGATCTTGCTCGTGGCATGCGGCAAAAAGGCCTTTACCAGGTCCTCCCCATCCATACCAAAGCCGTTATCGACGATCGAAATAAGTTTCCTCCCGCCGTCTTCGACATTAAGCACGACCTTGGTCGCCCCGGCATCGATGCTGTTCTCAAGCAGTTCCTTGGCCACGCTCCCGGGCCGTTCGATCACCTCGCCCGCCGCGATCATGTTTATCATATTATCGTCAAGGACAACTATCCGGGACATCCATCCGCTCCAACCACGCCGCTTCAATGCTCATAAACCAGTCTCGGCTGCCAAGCCGAATCCTGAATTTTACATTTTGATATTTGATCTAAATTATAAGACTCTCGCCTGTCATTTCTTCAGGTTTTTCAACTTCCATTATTTCCAGCATCGTAGGTATCGCATCGGCAAGCCTTCCGCCGTCGCGCATTTTGCGGTTCTTATACTTCTCATCGAACACGATAAAAGGCACCTTGCCAATAGTATGCGCCGTATGTTCCATATCATGTTTACTGTCCCACATCTTCTCGAAGTTGCCGTGGTCCGCCAATACCACCGCTCCGCCGCCAAGCGATTTCACCTTATCGAGTATTTTCCCAACGCACGTATCCACCGTCTCGGCTGCTTCCACCGCAGCGGCCAGCACGCCGGTATGACCGACCATATCCGGATTCGCGAAATTCATAATGATCACGTCAAACACATTGCTCTCAAGCTTTTCCATGACCACATCGCACACCTCGTTAGCGCTCATAGAAGGTTTAAGGTCATACGTCCTGACTTTAGGAGAAGCTACGATCTGCCTCTCTTCGCCTTCAAAAGGTTCCTCACGTCCGCAGTTAAAAAAGAACGTCACGTGAGCATACTTTTCCGTCTCAGCACACCTGAACTGCTTAAGACCGAGCTTGCTGAAATAATCCCCCCCGATATTTTTCATGCTTGCCTCTTTAGCAAACGCAACCTTCGCACTTATGCTCGAATCATACTCCGTCATACAAACATAATGAACATCACGCCGCCCCTTACGTTCGAAACCGTCAAACTCATCGCCTTCGACAAAAGCACGCGTTATTTCCCGCGGCCTGTCACCCCTGAAGTTAAAGCACACAACACTGTCACCGTCTTCGATAAGGGCGACAGGTTTACCGCTTCCGTCATCGATACAAACAGGCTTGACAAACTCATCTGTCTTCTCATTTGCATAACTGCTCGCCATCGCCTCGCCGGCAGTTTTTGCCATATTACCTTCACCGACCGTAAGGCAGTCATAAGCTTTCTGCACACGCTCCCACCTGAGGTCACGATCCATCGCATAAAAACGTCCCGCGATCGAAGCGATCTTACCGGCACCGATCTCGCCCATCTTCTTCTCGATCTCAGCAATATACCCAGCCCCGCTGGTAGGCGGCGAATCACGTCCGTCAGTAAAGGCGTGCAGATAAATATCACCAAAACCCTGCCGTTTCGCCATCTCCAACAAACCATAAAGATGCTCCAACAGCGAATGAACTCCGATATCGCTGCATAGCCCCATAATATGCACTTTCCCGCCATTGTCCTTCGCCTTTTGGAAAGCCTCCAGCAGAACGGCATT
>DAOVIC010000193.1 GCA_030671565.1 Anaerohalosphaeraceae bacterium | reverse complement strand
GTAAATCATATTATAGCCGTATCCCCCGCCGCCTTCGTCGTATTCAACGTCTGACGGAGGCAGTTTTACGAATTTAACCTTTGCGGTGCACTTTAGGCTCTGGCCCTTTAAATACCGGGCAAGGGGGCCTTTTGTGCGGTCGAAGGGTTCATTATCGTTTTCGCGTACTCCATGCCAACGGTGTTTGTTTTCTCCGAAAATACCGGGAGCGGCGAGGACATAACTTCCATTGTTATCGTCTGCGTAGCAAGTGACAGCCATGACCAGCTGACGGATATTGCTTTGGCAGACGAGCTGTTTACTTTTTTGTTTTGCGGCAATTAATGAAGGAAGCAGGATACCTAAAAGCGTCGCAATGACAGATATGGTCACGAGCATTTCAATTAATGTAAATGCCCTTCGGTTCGTATGGTCATCTTTGACTCTGCAAGAGAGTTTCATTGTCCCAGTGTTCCTCGTGCCAACTCTGCCAGCCACAAATCGGATATGCTGCCATGTCGGTTTTTTTCGACGTCTTTTATTGGTTCCGGTTCGACGAACTCGTCGGATGACGGGTCGATTTCCTGGAGATACGTAAATTTAATAACATTCTGTTCATCGGTGCCGTCAGAAGTATTCCCAGAGAACTCTATTTTTTCGATCACGTCTTTGTCGATGTCGATAATGAAATCGAGCTGGGTTGGTTGGGTTAAAATCGTAATTTTTACTTTTCCATAATGATGGTCCGACCCCCCAAAGGGTTCTGTGTCGAATGCGATTCTCTTTTGGACGGCGTGTCTGCGTATGATATCCATGACATGCATCCCCATCCATGGGCGTGACAATTCTTTGAAGAAAGTGCCGGGCGGATAAGCGGCGATTATCTTTCCATTCGTATCTGCTAAATAAGCCTGCGCAGGTCCATCTACAATCTGCAGATCGTTCCCTACATTCAATTTCAACCATGGGGGATGTTCGGCAATTTTGTCATATACAAATGGGATCTGCCCGGTGCCGTATACCTGCTGTCCGTTGATTTGGCCATCAACACGAAAAAATGTCCATCCTCGTTTATGCATTTTGTCACGTTCATCGACTATGGGTATATCGGAGGGCCATTTGTAGCGGAACGAACTGAAAACTTTCCCATCCACCTGATTATATGAAACAGAAGATTTGAAGTCTTGTGCATTATAAAACCGGTTGTCCAGAACACCTACCAGAAGTCCGGTTTCAGGGTCTCGCTCGTAGTCAAGGCCGGCTCTTTCGCCTTTGCCTTCGACCTGCTCGAGGAACTTTATAAATTCGGGGGTGTCAGAAGGCAAGCGGCGGGTGCTGAATCTTCGCTTTGGCAGATTGTAATCATACATGTATAAAGTTTTTTTGCCTGAATGGTAGTAATGATTTCCTGTTGCATTCTGCATCCATCCGCAGAGTTTGTTTTTTTGGCTCGGGTCCCATCTTTGCATTATCATAAACAGCGGCCCTTCGATTCCCTCGGGGAAGTAATACCATTGTTCGTATGCACCCTTGCTGAGGCTTCGCCCCCGAAGGAGGTTTTGATTTGGGCTTTTTGCCTTGTTCCATGCCTGCTCGACATAATGAAAGCTTTTTATTTCGGTTCTTTTTGGGGGATGGTCAAATCCGGCAATACTGTCGGGATCGTTAAAAAAAGTTATTCCCACAACGAGAACGGCTGCGGTAACTGCGGAGACGATAGCGATTCCCACCTCTGTTGCCGCTGCGCCGATGAGCGTGGCGACGGTTCCGACCCTTGCAGATGCATCGGATACTGTAAAGGGCGCCGCGTCGGCGGGTGCGGTCATTTGCCCGAACAAGCCTATGGCCAGCAGCATCGTTGACTTGCCAAACCCGTGTTTGGATATTTTTCGTTTAAGCAGTCGCTTTGCGCGGTAGAACAATACTCGTGCGGCCATCTCGCTGCACTCCATGACATCTGCGATCTCGGTGTATGACAACTGTTCACAAAAACGCAGGACGAGGATATTGCGATGCCTGATCTTCAATTTTGCCATCGCGTCGATTATTGCCTGCGACAGTTCCTTGTTAATCAGGTTTTCCAGTCCTTGCGAACGACCTTCTGAAAGGCGGCGCAATAACCGTTCTTTGTCATTTACTGCCATCTCCTGTAGCTTCCTATGACGCTTTTGAGCTCTAAAGTGGTGCTGGGCCTTGCCCAACGCCATCCTGTATACCCATACCCAGAATGCCTCTGGTGCCCTTAAATTCTTCAGCGACCTGACAATCTCCAGTAGCGTATCCTGCAGAATATCCTGGGTCACATGGTAATCCAGCGTGAGACGGTAAATATAGGTAGAAACACTCTTCTGGGCCATTTCTACCAAACCGTCCATGCTCTGCCGGCAACCCGACTGAGCCTTTTTTACTAATTCAGCATAATTTTCGT
>DAOVIC010000191.1 GCA_030671565.1 Anaerohalosphaeraceae bacterium | reverse complement strand
TGTATAGCCTTAGGTCGTCGTGAGGACTTTAGCTGGCAAGGCAGAAAACGCAGGTTTAGTTATTCTAAACCGAGTTTTTCTAACGCCGCCAGATAAAGCCGCAACAGGCATAAGGCATACACTAAAAATTTAATTGCTCTAGATATACTTCGCCGCATCCTCGTCCACAAGCCACGTCACCTTATCGAGTATCGGCCACAGCGTATGCACCGGGTACTTCACTTCGTCAGGCTCGCCGCGTAGAACCTCTTTCAGTATTTCAGCTTTCTCCGAACCGCTTATCAGTATCAGCAGGTGTTTCGCAGCACACAAAACCGGATGCGTAAGCGTTATCCGGTTATAGTCACCGCTCATTAAATACACCGCACTTACCAGGTCCTGCGTATCAAACAGCGCTGCCGAGTTCGGAAACAGCGAACCGATATGCCCGTCATCGCCCATACCAAGAATTATCAGATCAAAAGCCGGCAGTTCACCGGCCCCGAGTTTAAAAACCCTGCAGATAGTGCTCTCATATTCCTTAGCCGCCCTGCCGTAATCGGCAACCTCCGCCGCCATCCGGTGAACATTCGCAACCGGTATCCCTACCTTGTCAAGAAAAGCATGCGCCGCAAGCCCATAGTTACTCGCGTCAGCATCAGGAGAAACACATCTCTCGTCAACCCAGAACACATGCACCTTCGCCCACTGAATACACCGTCCTTCGTCGGTATCCCCAAGAAGTTCGAAAAATCGCTCAGGCGTATGCCCCCCAGAAATCGCAACATTGAATTGACCCTTCTCCGCGATAGCAACACGGCTCCCGTCGGCAAAACTCGAAAGAGCGCACCTGGCAAGATCCTCATAACTGCCAACACGAAGTACATCTAGTTTCAAACTTTCGACCGCATCCATACTCGTTCCCCTCAAAATTAAGCGATCAATATCATTTCGCAAGAAAAGATATCTAAACCAACTTCCCGCAAGACACAAACCCTCCAAAGCTCATAACCTACTTCTTATAGTATTACGGACATGACAGACATTTACTACAAAAAAATCTGCCAAATCCGCATATTATTACAAAAAAATCTGCCTGGAGATCGCTCCCCGCTAAACACTTGCCACAAAAGAACTTAGGGGCAAATACACAAACCAAACTCCATCAGCGACCGTGTTTCTGGTCCAAAAACGCCTGAAGAAAAGATGCAGCCGCAACCGCATCGAGATGTTTTTTCTTCTTTTTTCGAGTCAGGTCCAACCCCGCAAGCTTATTCGAAGCGTCAAAACTGCTCAATCTCTCGTCAAAAAACGTTATGCCGATACTGATATGCCCGGCAAGCTCCTCGCCAAATTGACGAACCTGCTTAACACGACCACCCTCGCTATCGTCCATATTCAAAGGAAGGCCGATTACCACACCGCCGATTTCTTCCTCCGCGATGATCTTAACAATTTTGCCGATAAGTTGAGCCTTATCGGTAATGACGACAAGCGGAGACGCTATCGTCTCAGTAGCCTCGCAAACCGCAAGCCCGGTACGTTTTTCACCATGATCGATCGCAAGATAACGCATAATAAAACTTCTACAAAAACTTCTCCCCCGCATGTTCCCGAACCGCCGCCAGCAACTCTTTCAAACGGTCAGTCTGATCGACCGGACAAACAAGCGTAGCATCAGGACTATGAACGACAACCATATTTTCCAATCCGATCACAGCCATCAGGTGCCCCTCATCCTCGGTGATAATTATATTATTACTGCTCGAAAGAACCTCGCTTTTTTCGGCAACGACAATATTATTATTCTCATCGGAGCTTATAATATCAGCAAGCGCCGCAAACGACCCCATATCAAACCACTTGCACCCAAGCCGTATAGCATGCACATTCGAAGCCTTCTCCATAACCGCATAATCGATACTGATCTTAGGCATCTTAAGAAACCATTCCTTAAGCGTCTCGCTCTGGTTCGGCCCGTCCCAATCAGCCTGTATCTTCGCAAGAGGCTCGACACAAGCCGGCAAAAATTTCTTAAGATTCCTCAAAAGCGTCTTCGCCTTCCATACGAACATACCGGAATTCCAGCAGTAATCACCGCTGTCGACATACCCCTTCGCAACCGCAGCATCAGGTTTTTCGCAAAAAGAATCCACCCCATAAACAGAACTCCCAACCCCAACCCCGGATTTCTCCTCTCCAAGCTGAATATAACCCAACTGAGTACTCGCAAAAGTCGGCTCGATACCGAAAGTCAAGAGCGCGTCATTATTGCCATTGACAAATTTAAGTGCATCAGTCATCGCATCCTGAAAAACGTCCTCCGGCTCAATAAGCTGATCGGCAGTAACGACCGCCATAGTAGCATCCGGATCGTACTTCGTAAGAACGGTCGCCGCAAGCCCGATCGCACCGGCAGTATCGCGAACTGCAGGTTCGGCGATAACATTACCGTAAGGAATCTCAGGAAGGTTCTCCCGGACCACGTCAGCGTAACCGGCATTGGTCAAAATTATAATATTCCGATGGTCGAAAATACCGGTAAGCCGGTCAAAACATCGCCGCAGCAG
>DAOVIC010000126.1 GCA_030671565.1 Anaerohalosphaeraceae bacterium | reverse complement strand
CGAATACCATGCTCCAAAAGGCGGACAGAAGCCTTAAAATTCCGAACAGCCTTACAACGCAGCAAACCGCGAATCCGCCCCAAAAACCCGTCCTGAACACCATAAACCTTAACAACAACCCCCATCTCAGACCCACCAAAACCCAAACGTCCCATAATAACCGTATTATTACCATCGGATTTCAGCACTTTCACAGGATTGTCCAACAATGCCGGCAATTGCGAGCAAACAACATCCTCCCAACAGGACTCGTCCAACGCCTCCCCGGACGCAGCCAAACCTGCAAACAAACCATTCTTCTCCCCGCAAAACCGTACATACTGCACAACGGGCAAAGATTCTGTTTTAATTTCCCTGAAAGTCATAGAAACCAATTGTAAGCTAAAACAACCTCTAAAGCAACAAAGCCTTGCCAATCTCCAAATACGAATTTGTGGCCAATTTAAGCACCGCAACAGGCCAAACCACCACTTCTGCCGAATTAACCAAAGCGAAATCCGCTCCAGGCCGACCTTCCGCCTGTTTTTACTTGCATTGCAAATACAACTTCTTATACTTTGAAGGTTTACATAAATGAAACCCGCAAGGGATAGAAACTGCATGTTGATATTATTTTAGGTGGAACTATGAGTCTAGTAAGATGGATGCGTAAAAATCATACCCGAATAATGGTTATCGTTCTCGTTATCATAATGGTTGGATTTGTAATCGGAGCATCGCTTCCGGTCATCATCAACCAGATGGCAAACCGTTTAGCTGCCGGCAAGGTCATCGCAACATACGGAGACGATGGTAAGATCACCAGAGTTGACTACGCACAGGCCAGAACGGATTTGAACATCCTCCAGCAGCTCTACGCAAATGAATACCTCAACATCGTACCTACGCCTACAAGAACCCCAAACTACAAAACAATACTTATCGGCCAAATGCTCTTCCCGGACCAAAGGGCTGCACTTATCAGCAACGCCATGAAAATGAGTGCTCTAAGGGGCGAACTTCTCGTAACCGCCGATCAAATTGACGATTTCTTCATTCAACTCAACAACACAACGCCTGAGATATACTGGCTTTTGCTAAATGCCGAAGCCAATAATGCCGGATGCACCATTGCACCAAGCGATGCAAAAATAATCGTCGATCAGATCATTCCATATATCACCCAGGGTCGTCCCGCAAGTCAGCTGATTAGGTCGCTCATCTCGGAGCACAGGCTCACAGAAGAACAAATATACAACACCTTCGCCAAACTGATCGCAATTGAAAAGTACGTGGACATGGTAACAACCAGCGAAGATGTCACGATCGACCAGGTACGTGCTCTTCTCGCACGCAACATGGAAAAGATCAGTGCCGAGTTCATAAAGATTGACGCCAACATCACCTCCAACCGGCTAACAAAGCCGACAGACAAAAAAATCGATGAGTATTTTCAAAAATACAAAGCGATCCTCCCGGCACAGATTACCAGCGAAAACCCGTTCGGCTTCGGATACAAGCTGCCGGCTTCAGTCGAGATCGAATACCTCATCGTCAAAACCCAGGACGTAGAAAAGCTTATCGAAAAACCAACTAACGAAGAGTTGGAAGAATATTATCAATATAACTCGAGCCTCTTCACATATCAGGAACCAACTGACCCTGGCGACCCCGAATCGGAAAAGATCACAAAAACACGCGACTACGCACAGGTAATGGGGCAGATACAGACGAAGATCATTCAGGAAAGAGCCGCCAGACGCGCAAACATGATCATGAACGATGCCGTTGAGATCACAGAAGCAAACCTTGCCGGACTGGATATCGAAAAACCGACAAGCAAAACTTACGCACAGCATGCCGTTCCATTCAGCCAGGCCGCACAAAACCTCAAGGAAAAGCACAACATCGACATCTACACAGGAAAAACCGGAAGGCTAAGCCTGACGGAACTGACAAAAGATGCCGTTCTCGGCAGACTCACCGTCAGCAACCAGAACTCTCAAACCATAGACCTCGGCAAGATAGCGTTTGCAATAGAAGAAATTGGCCAAACTAAAATGGGAAGATTCGATATCGCCACACCGAAAATGTTCCAGAACATCGGCCCAATGAAAAACGCGCAAGACTCTATGACCGCTCTTGTAAGAGTTGTTGCCACATACTCCGAAGCTGAACCTGAAAATATCGATGTCAGCTTCAGTCGCAAAACTGCCGTCATCGAAAAACGCACTGTAACTTTAAACGACGACTTTAATGTAAAAGATGAAGTCATCAAGGACATCAAAACCGTCGAGGCAATGGAAGTCGCAAAAGCCTCAGCCGACAAACTCCTCGCTCTCATAAATAAAAAAGGTTGGGATGACGCCATTAAGGCCTTCAATAAAACAAAGAAAAAAGAGCAAAACCCCGTCAGGCTCAGCTCACAACAGAACAAAAGCCGCTCTTCGCTTCTCGATAACAAAACCGTCGAAGCCAGCATCTCCGGCAACCCCGCTGCGGAAATGTACAAACGGGCCAGAACAGAAGACACGATGTTGACGGAAAAACTCTACTCTCTGCTGCCAAATGACAAGAACGAAGTTGATGACCTGAAAAAGGTCTTCGCCTTCGAACCTCAAAAAAGTTACTACATTGTAAAAAGTATCCAAAAGCAGTCCGCCACAGAAGAGGAATATTACAAAAACAAAAACAGCTTTGCATTATTGCTCGACATGAACAGATCGATGAGTCTGGCATTTACACACCTCTCGCCAGAAAACCTCCTCAAGCGAACGAACCTTGAGATCGTAAAACAGCAGCAGGACGAACAAACTCTAAGCAGCGACGAAAACACACAAACGGACGAACAGAAGGAAGAAGAAGGATCATGACAGACAAACATTCAAATATGGACCACGGATTATTGATCGTCATCGTGGCGATTCTTGCATGGCTCATCCCTGGTGCTGGACATTTCTTCATCAAGGAAAGAAAACGAGGCATTATCATATTTGCCACCATCGCCGCCACTTTTTTGATGGGCATATACATAGGCTCGATCGGTGTCATCGACCCCGTAAGTGCCAAACCATGGTACTTCGGACAGATGCTAACTTCCCCCCTGGTTGCCATCGTCGGCTCGATAACAAAAGGCGGAGACTACCTCGTATACGCAAGACCACACGACTATGGACAGATATACACCGCCGTCGCAGGCGGACTCAACCTGCTCTGTATTCTAAACGCCATATACATGGCTCATTCCGGACGCGGCCAATTGATCGGGGAGGAAGAAGATGATGTGTAATATGTTTGCGATTCTGGCTGGATTTACTGCACCAATAAACATTGGCACAAACCCAGCCGCGATGCTCTGGATGTTCCCGCTCCTGGCCGCAATAGCGATCGTCTACAAGGCTACCAGAATGACGGTCATCTTCCCAGTTAAGTTCATCAGAGAGGTAGCGATACTTTTTGCAACAATGAGCATTCTAATGATACTCGCAGGCGTCGGCATTTTCCTCCTGGTCATGATACTGACAGGATAGAACAAATCCCAAAACCAGCCGTCACCGCTAATCGGCTTCATCCCCTTTTGGAGCATCGATAACTCCAAGTTCCACCAATACGTTAAACGCCGCCTTTTGCTCGGCATCTTTTTTCGTCACTCCCCAGGCACTCGGAAAATGCCGCCGGTCGATCTCGACACCTATCTCGAAACATTTGTTATGATCGGGACCCTTCTCGTCAAGCAGCAAATAAACCGGCGTTGTACCAAATGCCTGCTGACAGTGCTGTTGAAGCACAGATTTAAAATTCTCATGATGCTGCTCAGCATCGGCTTTATCGATCAATTCGCTGAAACTGCCAAGAATAAACTCTCTGGCAGACTCGAAACCCTGATCGAGATAGATCGCCGCGATCACTGCCTCAAGCACCCCCGCCGCGATCGAACCGCTCATCGCACGCGTACCATCCATACCCTTACCAGTCTTCACAAAATCCGGCAAACCAAGCCCATTGGCGATCTTCGCACAAGTCTTCCGGGAAACAAGCATACTTTTTATCTTCGTAAGATCGCCCTCCTGGTAATCTGGAAAACGCTCGAAAAGCTCCTGGCAAATGATCACTCCCAAAATCGAATCGCCCAGAAACTCCAATCGCTCATTACTCTCGGCGCGACTATCCGCCTGAGATGAGTGCGAAACTGCCGCCACAAGAATACTCTGGTCCGAAAAATGATAACCGAGCACCTCCTCCAGCCGCTCAAGACGTGCTTGTTCCATAGCTCGCATCCCGTAAAAAAATAAACGCGAGCCGATTTCGAAAAACGCCCCGACGGCGACCTTCGAGATCGGCTGGCTAAATCATATGATCGCGAGTATAAACGGAATACCGCCGAAATGTCAACAAAGAAAAAACACACCCCGCTGCCCCGCTTTTCTTTACGCCATCTGAACGCTTGCAAGGGCAATAAACTGATCGTCGGCAAACCTGAAAACTTTATCAAGACCGGTGATACTGAATATTTGCATGGTATTCGGTGACACTCCGCACAACACAAACTCACCACCGCAGTCAACCAGCGTCTTACGCAATTTCAGCAGTTTCGCAATACTTGAAGAGGTCATGATGTCGATATCGGAAAAATCAACTACCACACCGCAACCGCCTTTTTGCTTGACCATATCTATAGTCGTCAAAAGCTCATCGCCCATATCCGGCTCTTTCGCCAACTTAACAAGAACGATATCATCCGACCAATCCTGAATACCCATTTGCAGCTCCTATTATCGTTAAAAATTCATAAGACTCTACAAACCTATCGACCCAACACCTCCGACAGTTAAGTAAAATTACCTGACATGCCCCACAATAAGAACCCTGCTATGCCGCCTGATCAACCATAACATACCTGATAACAAGCTTTTCAAATACCCAGCCGCCCCTAACCCATATCAAACCCCCACCAGCAACGACCCATAATCAGCACACTTCACACCCCAAAAAAAACAAAGTGAAACCAAAATTTACACATCAACCAATGATTGATATGGTCAAGTATTCGAGCGTTAGTACCGGTTAGCTTAATGTATTTCTACACT
>DAOVIC010000067.1 GCA_030671565.1 Anaerohalosphaeraceae bacterium | reverse complement strand
TGCTCGGATGCGCCAAAAGTCATACCAAAAACAAGCAAAAATACCAACCCGGCAACGATAATTCGACAATCACGAAACATAATGATCTCCTTAAATAAAGAGTGCGGTCACAAAAAACTCCATCTATAGGGAACCTCTAAAAATTCATTTTGACGGGCAAGCGAACCTTTTTGATTCTGGTCGGCGTCAGGAAAAAATCGCCTTAGCTACGGCTAGGGCTGATTTCCCTTCCTTGCCAGAATGCAAAAATATTCTACTTGCCGCTCAAAAGCAATTATTAGAGCTGCCCTTATACAATAAGACGCACAAAAACCCGAAACGTTACATAAAAAACAAATATTGACCAAACTAGTTGGGGGTCGATGTGAGGGTAAAATCCTGCTGATAGCCAACAGGGCGGAATTAGCTAAACTCATTGCTGGCAGAGACTTACGCTCACGCCTGCCAA
The DNA here is from genome assembly GCA_030671565.1 of Anaerohalosphaeraceae bacterium. The sequence continues at coordinate 8,795 of DAOVIC010000067.1, read as the reverse complement.
TCTCCGGTATCCTTTATCAGGCAATTTTGCCGGTTATCGTCCAAAGAAAGGCCTTGCAATCGGCCTGGGGCTAATTATAATGGTGGTGCTGGATAGTACAGCGGCAAGCGCATTGGACGTGTCTGCCTATTCCACATGGTTGTTGAGGCGGTTTTTTTCAACTCCTGGCCAAAACAGGCGATAATGTTTAAGTGACAGAGGAAGGAACAGGCAGAGCTTAAACACTTACAAGACAAGACTTTACGGCAATGGCCGAGTGGCGGAATGGCAGACGCTGGGGACTTAAAATCCCCTGCCCGTAATGGGCGTGTGGGTTCGACTCCCACCTCGGCTATTTTTTATGCGCAACAGACTTAGATCGGACTGCTTTTCGATCTGAAAACGAGCAGTTTGAAAACGTAAATTATCTTTAATTTGGTAAGACACCCGGAAACGAGTAGAATATGAGTAACAACGAAATAAAACTTGATGACGTTTTGCGACCTGAGTTGTATCGGGACATTTTTCCTTATTCGGAATTTCCCCGTACCACTTTTGACGGCAATCGCGTCGAGATGGCACAACCCAAAGATATCTGGATAACCGACACTACATTTAGGGACGGTCAGCAAGCACGGCCTCCTTATACTCCTGAACAGATACTGCGAATATATGATTTTTTCCACCAGATCAACGGCGGGACGAATTTGATCAGGCAGTCGGAGTTCTTTCTCTATTCGGATAAGGATCGCAAAGCGGTTGAACTTTGTCAGGAGCGCGGATATGAATTTCCGCAGATAACCGGCTGGATCCGTGCGGTTAAAGCTGACTTTAAATTCGTAACACGAATGGGATTGAAAGAAACGGGCATCCTTACGTCCGCAAGCGACTACCATATATTCCTGAAACTTCGCAAGACACGCAAGCAGGCGATGGAAGGTTATCTTGCCGTTGTAAAAGCAGCGTTGGACCACGGTGTTATTCCGCGGTGTCACTTTGAAGATGTGACGCGGGCGGATTTCGACGGTTTTGTTCTGCCTTTTGCAGTCGAGCTAATGAAGCTTTCGCAAGAGTACGACTCACCGGTAAAGATCCGTCTTTGCGATACGCTTGGATTCGGGGTTTCGTATCCTGAAGCAACTCTTCCGAGAAGCGTACCCAAACTGGTCAGCGGGCTTCGCAAGGTCGGCGTTCCCAGCGAATGGATGGAATGGCATGGGCATAACGATTTCCACAAAGTGCAGGTGGACGCGGCAACGGCGTGGCTTTACGGCTGCAGTGCGGCCAACTGTTCCATATTCGGCGTAGGTGAGCGAACGGGCAATCCACCGCTTGAAGCGATGGTAATCGAACATGCACAACTGATGGGAACCGACGACAGGATCAATTACAAAGCGATCACCGAACTTAGCGATTATGCAAACAGGGAACTGGGTTTCGACCTGCCTGCCAATTATCCGTTGGTCGGCAAGGACTTTAATGTCACTCGCGCCGGTATTCATGCCGACGGTCTGCTCAAAAACGAAGAGATATACAACTGTTTCGACACTCACAAGCTTCTCGATCGCCCGATTGGCGTAGCCATTACGGACAAAACAGGAGCTGCAGGCATTAAGCACTTTATCGAAAAGTATTATGAAATCGATATCGCCAAGCATGACCCGCGTGTTGTTTTTATCAAGGACCAGATCGACGGCGAATACGAGGCCGATCGCGTGTCAGCAATTTCCGATACGGAGATGACCGCCTGGATCGAAGAAGCATTTGGTAACAAATTACCCCCTTTGAGGTAGGGATATTTGGAACAGAAAACTATCAAAGCGGTTCTTTTCGATCTTGGCGACACACTGGTAAATTTCGGGAAAGTCGACAGGGCAACGCTGTTCATGGAAGCGGCGAGAAATTCCTACGATTATCTGAAACGTGCCGGTCAGCCGGTCGGAAGTTTTCGGCTTTATGTCTGGCGAAATGTTTTTGGAATGCGTAGCAAAACCGCTATATCGGGAATTATCGGCAGGGATTTCGATTCGCTTGAGGTCTTAAGGTACAGCGGTTCGCAACAGGGGTGGAATCTGACGGACGAGCAATGGGAGGATGTGAATAAATGCTGGTATGAGCCGCTAAAACGGAGGGGGCAGATCGAAGGGGATCTGGGTGAAACGCTTGGGAAACTTAGGGACGCCGGGCTTAAGCTTGGTATTGTTTCCAACACATTCGTCCATGCATGTTCGCTGGACGCACATCTGGACGAACTTGGTATTCTCGATTTCTTTGACTTGCGTATATATTCTTATCAGCTAAAATACCGGAAGCCGAATAAGCGGATATTTATCGAAGGGGCAGAGAGACTTGGCGTTGAGCCGGAGGAGACATTATTTGTCGGTGACAGGATAAACAAAGATGTTAAGGGCGCGATCCGGGCAGATATGATCCCGGTCCTTAAAACCGCTTATACAAGTGAGGGCAAACGGGTGCCTAACGGTGTTTTGAAAATCGATAAAATTGCAGAATTACCGGAGATCATTGCCGGGATGAATAAGGGATAATGTTAAGACCAGGTGTTTGCGGCTGCTTCGGCAGGCAGGCACGGGAGAAACGAAAATGTCAAACAGTACCAGCGCAGCATTTCAACAATGTATCAACCCTCAGTGTAAAGCCGAGTTCGATTGCGGTCAGACGTTATTTAAGTGCCCCAAGTGCGGCGATCTGCTGGACATACTTTATAACTGGGACAAGATCGAGATGCCGTCCAAGCTGTCGGATTTTGAGAAACGCTGGTCAAGCCGAAATAACCGACTTGATTTTTCGGGTGTATGGCGATTTCGTGAGCTGCTTAGTTTTTGCGCGGACGAACACAAGGTCAGCGTAGGCGAAGGGCAGACGCTTTTGCAAAAAAATGACGACCTTGGCAAGGCACTGGGGATGGATGCGAACAGTCTTTACCTGCAATACGAAGGGCTGAATCCGTCGGGGTCATTTAAGGATAACGGTATGACGGCGGCGTTTAGTCATGCCATAATGACCGGTGCTAAGGCGAGTGCATGTGCCTCTACCGGAAATACTTCTGCGTCGATGGCTCTTTATGCTCACAGCTGCGGGTTGAAATGTACGGTGTTTATCGGGTCAGGAAGGATCGCGTACGGGAAACTTAGTCAGTCGATGGACTACGGCGGGCATACTATCCAGATCCAGGGAGATTTCGACGATTGCATGAGGCAGGTTCAGGATGTTTGTACGCAGCTTGGCATTTATCTTGTCAATTCGCTTAATCCGTTCAGGCTCGAAGGACAAAAGACGATCATGCTGCGTATCATCGAACAGCTCGGTTGGGAGGTTCCGGACTGGATCGTGGTTCCGGGCGGAAATCTTGGTAACAGCAGTTCGTTCGGCAAGGCCTTTATGGAACTTAAGCAGGCAGGTCTTATCGATCGTGTGCCGCGGCTTGCGATAATTAACGCTACCGGAGCTAATACCCTCTATCATCTGTTTAACGAAAAGAATCTGCGATGGAACGATGGGAATGTCGACAATTCCGTGATCGATGAGTATTATGCGGAACTTACGGCGAAACATTATTCTCCGCATACTTGTGCTTCTGCGATCGAGATATCGCGGCCTGTCAATCTTAAGAAATGCCTTCGTGCTCTTGATGTCTGCAACGGAGTTGTGCTGCAGGTTACCGATGAGGAGATCGTTGACGCCAAGGCGCAAGTAGGATTGTACGGGCTTGGATGCGAACCGGCATCGGCGGCGACCATCGCCGGGCTTAAGTACCTCCTTGCCGACGGAACGATAGGAAAAGACGAGCGTGTTGCCTGCGTTTTGACGGGGCATCAGCTCAAAGATCCTAACGTGACGGTAAATTACCACAAGGATAAGCAGGGACCGTTTAGTAATCCGCCGATCGAAGTAGCCAACAATCTTGACGATATCATAAAAAACATGCGGTCATAGTGGCAAAATGGTAGTTGCAGTTGACGTTTTTTTGATTACAATACCTGTCATACCGTCGGAATATGTATAGAGCGGTCACTTTTTTGAAAAACGGCCTATAAATATGGTTTTTACACTGCACAGATATATCTTGCGGGAGCTGCTGCGGGTTTTCGTACTTGCGACAGTTACTCTGACATTTGTCCTGAGTCTCAGTTCGATGCTTCGCCCTATCCAGGAATTCGGTGTCGGTCCCGGCCAGGCGGTTCACCTGCTTGGTTACTTCATTCCGATCATGCTGACCGTTGTTCTTCCGATGGCGGCGCTTTTTTCGGCAGCTTTGGTTTATGGACGATTTGCAAGCGACAACGAACTCGATGCCTGCCGTGCAAGCGGAATAAGCACGGCCACCCTTATTTACCCGGGTGTATGCCTGGCAGTGGTGATTTCCATAACCACCCTGGTGCTGAGCTTTCATGTAGTTCCAGCATTTGTCGCGCGTGCCAAAAAAAGCGTGCAGGGAAATGCCAAGCAAATACTTTTCAGGAATATTCAGCGAAAAGGATTTTACGAGCTTCCCGGCGACAGATACCGTCTCTACGCGGACCAGGCCCTGCCGGAGAAAGACACCCTTATCGGTGTTGTTATGGTAGACTCTAAGGGCGGGTCGATAAACAAAAGGATGTTTGCACGGCAAGCCAAAATTCAGTTCGATAATGCCGGCGATTCAACTTTAGTTACGATCGTCGCGCAAGAAGCACACCAGATCGACGAACACAATCGACAGCAGGGCTATTCGCAGGAATTTTCTGTACAGATGGCATTTCCGTCTCTGTTAAGCGACGATATAAAATTCCAGAAGCTGGACAGACTTAAAGAGATCCGGGCCGATATGTCCAATTTCGAACCCGTCCGCCAAGTCGCAATTGCCGCGAAAACTCAGCTTGCGACTGAGCTTCTTTCGGAATCGATCTCGGAACGAATCGCCAGTAAAGATAACAATTATTACCAGTTGCGAAGCGATAACAGGGTCATTATGTTAACCGCCAGCGGGTGCAGTGTGCATGGCAAACGAACGGCCGTTCTGTCGCCCCCTATAGAACTGAGAGAGTACGATATCGTTTTGCAGGAGTTGCTGCTCAAATGGCATAGCGACGAACCCGGGAGGATAGAGTTTAAGGACGATGTAACGGACCCCAGACCGATCGTAATACTTGAAAATGCCAGCTGGGAAAGAGCCGACAAAATAAGCGGCAAGACTCCGGTACCTAAGCGGGTAATTGAAGGACTGACGCTTCCGGAGGCAATAAAATCAAAACTACAATCAAAGAAGCTGCTCGATCTGCTGGATACGATACCGGCAGATTCGGCGGAACCTATCCTGGAAAACACACCTTCAAAGGAACTTTCCAGCCTCTATGGCAGGCTGAAATATGAGATTTGGTCCACGTCCAAAGACATCACCTCCGAGATACATTCGAGGCTTGTTTTCGGAATTGGCAGTATCGCTTTGGTTCTGATAGCAATCGCACTTGGAATATCGCTGAAGGGCGGACACATGTTAAGCGCGTTCGGGACAAGTGCATTGCCTGCAGGGGCATTGGTGGTGTTTGTCGTATCCGGCAAACAACTCACTAAGACGCGAAACCCCAACGTCCCTGAAAACACCGGTATCATAGTAATGTGGATGGGCGTTGTGTTTCTCTGCATTGTGACAGTAATAATATACCGAAAACTGATACGAAGTTAGGGACTTTTCGATCGATGAAGATTCTTGATAAATACGTGGCAAAGAGTTTCCTGACGGGATATATTATTTCCCTGCTGGTACTGGTGGGTCTTTGCATCGTCGTGGACCTGTTAGTAAATGTCGATGAGTTTGTCGAATTTTCCGACTATGGTATGCTTTTCGTAGCCGGAAATATACTGCGTTATTACGGTGCTCAAAGCGCGCTTTATTTCCGCGACCTGGCAGGCATCATTATTGTACTTGCAGCAGTTTTTTCACTGGGCAAAATGACACGCAATAATGAATTGATCGCGATAATGGCATCGGGTATCAGTTTAAAAAGAGTTATCGCTCCTATCATAGTGCTTTCCGTTGCGCTAACCTCCCTCGTCGTTATCGATCAGGAAATTATAATCCCCCGCCTTGTCAGCCAGCTTGTTCGCGGACATGATTACGATCGGGCAAAGGGAGAGTCTTACGACTTCTGGTTTTTGACCGACAGTAACGGGCACCTGATCAGTGCCAATTATTATATCGAACGCGAAGAAACTATGTATAAGCCATTGGTTGTCCTTCGACGTCAGGTTAAGAACGAAGACGGGTCCATCGAATGGATCGTTCTTGGAGATATCAAGGCCGACAAGGCTCGTTACAACCACGAGACAAAAAAATGGGATCTCGAGAACGCCGTTTTTTCAAGACTTGCAACAACTCCTGGTGAGAGCGGAACCGACATACCCTCATTCGAATTCGAAACCGATGTCACACCGACAGACATCCCTATCCGGCAGCAGGAAAGCTATAAGGCGCTGCTCAGTTCGGGGCAGCTTTCAAAACTTGCCAAAGAGAAAACCAAACTTAAAGATCAGGCGGAACTCTTTAGCCAGAAGAATTTCCGCATTACCGATCCGATCATCAACCTCGTGATGCTTATGGTTGCGCTGCCTGTGCTTGTGTGCAGGGATCCAAAGTCGATGAAAGCAGCCGTTGCGGTAAGTTTCAGCATTACCGGATCGTGCTTTCTGGTCATGTTCGCGTGCAAAATGCTGGCAACGGAGGCGGTTTTCGGGAGGATCATTCCGCATTTCTGGGCGTGGCTTCCGGTGATCGTCTTCCTGCCTATCGCGTTCATCGAGCTTGATTCAATGAAGACTTAAGGGCACCTCTAAAAAATTCAGACTTATTTGTTCAGAGTTTGTTTTAGTTCTTTGTTTATTCTTACACTGCACCAGTCGTGTCCGCACATTGTGCAGAAATCGGGGTCATTTTCAGATTTTGGCATTTTACTTTTCTTGCATGCCTCATCGTGCATCTGCTTTGCTCTTTCCGGATCGAGCGATTCAGAAAGATGCTCCTGCCAATTGAGGTTTGCTCTTGCGGCACTTAGACGATTGTCCCTGTCGATGGCGCCGGGCAGACCGCGGGCAACATCTCCGGCGTGAGCGGCGATCTTGGAAGCTATCACACCCTGCCGGACATCTTCCAGGTCGGGCAGGCCGAGATGCTCGCGAGGTGTCACATAGCACAGAAAAGACGCACCGTAGAATGCGGCGGCAGTTCCGCCGATCGCCGAGGTAATGTGATCGTATCCGGGTGCTATGTCGGTAACGAGTGGGCCCAGTACATAGAACGGAGCACCGTTGCATATTTCCTGCTGCATTTCCATGTTACGTTGTATCTGGTCGTAAGGGACGTGACCGGGACCTTCTACCATGACCTGACAGCCGTTTTCCTGGGCTCGCTGCGTAAGTTCGCCAAGCGTTCTTAGTTCGGCTATTTGTGCGTCGTCTGTAGCGTCTGCGATGCAGCCGGGTCTTAGTGCGTCTCCCAGTGAAAAACATACGTCGTTTTGACGCATGATCGCACAGATATCGTCAAACAGGTCGTACATGGGGTTTTGCTTTTGGTGATGGACCATCCACTTGGCCATCAATGCGCCGCCCCTGCTGACTATTCCGCAAAGACGTTTGCCGACGAGGTCAAGGTGTTCGATGAGCAGGCCTGCGTGTATCGTGAAAAAGTCCACACCCTGGGCGGCCTGCTTTTCAATGACCTTGAGGATCGAATCGTAATCGATCTGCTCGACCGTTCTGTCGGTTATGACCTCGTATATGGGAACTGTTCCGAATGGAACGGTGCAATGCGAAAGAAGTTTGGTGCGTATTTCGTCGAGATCGCCCCCGGTACTAAGATCCATCATGGCATCTGCACCGAGATCGACGGCCATCTTCATCTTCTCTATTTCGCCGTCAAGTGAAGAGCGAACATCGCTTGCACCAATGTTGGCGTTTATCTTTACGCGAAGTGCCCTGCCGATACCCGCGGCAACGAGGTTGTCTGCAAGGTGAACGCTATTGGCCGGTATTACAATTCGGCCTGCGGCAACTTCATCGCGTACAAATTCGGGTTTTAGATTTTCGCTGGCGGCAACGCTTATGACCTGTTCGGTGATCTTGCCGGACCGTGCATTTTCCAATTGTGTGGACATTTTTATAGTAAACTCCAAAAAAAAAATCGCTTCGTACAGAAGCGACCTCGTTAACTGAACCCAGTTGTTCGCTTCCCTACGCAGGCGCTACCCTGATCAGGTTCTAAGGGTATCTCTCAGACCGAAACTGAATCGGCCACCCCTGGCAAATCTACCCTAAACAATTATACGCCCTGATCGCGGACGGTCAATCAAATTGTCCAAAGAGATTATCCGTAAATCCTGAAAACCTGTAAAAACCGGCGAGTGCAGCCGGGATTGCGGGGTTTCCTTCTTTTCTTTGTACCGTATTTCGGTTGTAACTATTGTATTGCGATTTTGAGTCAATTGAGAAGTTAACCTGTTGATGATTTCGTAAGGCATCTCAGAATTGCGTATTCGGGCAGGTCCTCATCGAGCAGGATGAATCTTGAATTATTTACCACCTCTTCCTGTTTACCGCCTTTTGTTATCAGCGGATCGGGCATTTTTATTTTTGACAATGTACCATCCGGTTTTAACCGTTCAAGCTCCTGGCCGGCTAGTATCTTGTTTCGCACTTCTACCACTGTCTTACCGTCAATTTTTTCTGCGAGTACATTGCCGACGAAAATGGATTCGGCCTGGGAGAGGCTTTGGCCGATCGAATAGTCTTCGGGTGTTATGCTGCCTTTCATGAATCCGTAC
>DAOVIC010000066.1 GCA_030671565.1 Anaerohalosphaeraceae bacterium | reverse complement strand
GCCGACTCCATCGCCGGCATAGTTGTTGTCAGCAGGGCACTTAGTCCGATGATCTGGGCGCCGCATTCTTTGGCTTTTTCCGCAAATGTCTCTGATGAAACATCAACGCCAAGGTCTGTCACGTCAAAACCGGCGCCTTTGAGCATCATAATGACAAGATTTTTTCCGATGTCATGCAAGTCACCCTTTACGGTGCCTACCACAACTTTGCCGAGGGGTTCTACTCCGGCTTCTGCCAGCTTTGGTTCGAGAATTTCCATTGCCATTTTCATGGCGCGGGCGGCGATAAGTACCTCGGGGATATAAACCTCGTTGGCTTTGAAACGTATGCCGATATAATTCATTCCGGCGATGAGACCTTCTTCAAGGATCGTACCAGGGGCCATTCCCTCGTCGATTGCGGCCTGTGTTATTTCCATTGCGGTTTTCTGGTCGCCTTTGATCACAGCTTCGCTCAATGCTTTTAGATCTGCCATATTGCCTTACCTTAAAAAATAATTATCTGTACTGCTACCCTGAAAAACCATCTACATGCCGATACCAAACCTGGCATGCTATCGTATAATGGTTAAGTGTGTGAAAATCAAGTGAATTTTACGGGACATCGAACCTGAATCCGGAAAATTACGGCTGGAGTTTGCTATAAAACAACATTATTCCGCTTATCGTCAGGATATCTTCTCAAAGGTGAATCTGTAATTTTCAGCATCGATCCTTATTGTATCCCCGTCTCCGAATTTACCTGCCAAAAGTTCCGTAGCGAGGCGATTTTCGATTTTTTGCTGGATAGCCCTCTTTAGAGGCCTTGCTCCGAAGGCGGGATCATAACCTTCTTCCATTACCTGCTTGCGTGCCGCATCGGTAAATTCCACTTTGAGATTTCTGCCCTTTAGACGTTCTGCAAGATGGCCTAGCTGGATCTCGACGATTTTTTCAAGGATGTCTTTTGTCAGGATCTTAAATACTATAGTCTCGTCGATGCGGTTAAGGAATTCGGGGTTGAGAGTTTGCTTTAGAGCATCTTTTACATGCGCCTCGATCTCCCAGTCTTCGCCTTCTTCATCTGCCATTTCCATGATCTCTTCGCCGGCGAAATTGCTCGTCATAATGAGGATGGTATTTTTGAAATCGACAGTTCTTCCTTTTCCGTCCGTAAGTCTGCCGTCATCGAATACCTGCAGCAGTACATTGAAAACATCCATGTGCGCCTTTTCGATCTCATCGAGCAGGACAACCGAGTAGGGTTTTCTGCGAACCGCTTCGGTAAGTCTTCCGCCCTGGTCCCATCCGACGTATCCGGGAGGGGCTCCGATCAGTCTGGCGACGGAATGGCTTTCCATAAATTCGCTCATGTCGATGCGGATCATGCCGTTGGGGTCGTCGAAGAGGAAATCTGCGAGAGCTTTCGAAAGTTCTGTTTTGCCCACTCCGGTAGGTCCGAGAAAGAGGAATACACCGATTGGCCTGTCGGCTTCGCCAAGCCCTGCTCGGTTTCGTCTTACCGCGTTGCAGACTGCCGAGACCGCCTCTTGCTGCCCTACGATTTTTTCAGCGATGTATCGTTCCATGTTGGACAGTTTTTCACGTTCGCCGCTGAGCAATCTTACAACAGGTATACCTGTCCATTTGGCAACTACCTCGGCGATCTGATCCTCGTTTACCTCGTTCTGCAGCATTTTAGTTTTGCCGTTGCTGCGGGCAAGAATTTCTTCGCAATCCTTCAGCTCTTTTTCAAGTTCGGCGATAGTTCCGTATTTCAGCCTTGCCGCCGTTTCCAGATCGCCTTTTCTCTGGGCATCTTCAAAGTCGGTACCGGCGTCTGCGATCTTCTCCTTAAGCTGTTTCATTTTGTCGATCCCGACCTTTTCGGATTCCCATCGTACGGTAAGCTCGGTGTTCTTCTCTTCAAGTTTTAAGAGCAGCGTATCGGTCTTTTCGAGACGTTTGGCGCTTGCCTCGTCAGTTTCTTTTTTAAGAGCTTCGCGCTCGATCTGCAGCTGCATGATCTTTCTGCGAATGTCATCGAGTTCGGCAGGCAGCGAATCGTTTTCGATCCTCAGTTTCGATGCGGCCTCGTCCATCAGGTCGATAGCCTTATCCGGAAGCCATCTGTCGGATATGTAACGGTTAGAAAGTGTCGCCGCCGCTACCAGCGCCGAATCAGTAATTCTAACCCCGTGATGAGTGTCATATTTATCCTTAAGGCCGCGAAGTATGGCGATGGTTTCTTCCACACTGGGCGGATCTATCGTTATCGGCTGAAACCGTCTTTCCAGTGCGGCGTCGGTTTCGATATATTTGCGGTATTCGTCGATCGTCGTCGCTCCGATACATCGCAGATCGCCGCGTGCCAGAGATGGTTTGAGCAGATTGCCGGCGTCAACGGCGCCTTCGGCTTTGCCTGCACCTACGATAGTATGCAGTTCGTCTATGAAGAGTATTATCTCACCTTCAGAGGCGGTTACGGCTTTTAGTACCGCCTTGAACCTGTCTTCGAATTCTCCCCTGAATTTTGTGCCTGCGACCAAAGATCCCATATCCAGTGCGATGATGCGTTTGCTTTTTAGGCCTGTCGGAACATCGCCTGCGACGATACGCTGGGCGAGTCCTTCGGCGATAGCGGTTTTGCCGACACCCGGTTCGCCTATCAGGACGGGGTTGTTTTTTGTTCTGCGGTTAAGAACCTGCATACATCTTCGTATCTCGTCTTCGCGTCCTATGACCGGATCGAGTTTTCCTTTGCGGGCCATTTCAAGCAGATCGATACCATAGCGTTCGAGGACGTTGTATTTATCTTCCGGGTTTGCATCGGTTATCTTTTCACCGCCCCGGATATCCTTGATCGCTGTTTCGATCTTTTCGCCTGTGATGGAGTTTACGCTCAGAATTTCTTTGGCATTGCTTGGCAGCTCTGCAAGTGAAATAAACAAATGTTCGAGGCTGAGGTATTCGTCGCCCATCTTATCTGCGCGGTTCTGGGCGTCCAGCACAACCTGTCCAAAAGCAGGGTCCGGCATTAGCATCTGCCCGGCCGATTGGGATTTCGGAAGACGTCCAAGTTCGCCTTCGGTCATTTCCCTGACTCTGGAAATATTCGAGCCGATCTTTTTAAGGATCAATACGACCACACCTTCCTCATCTTCAAGGAGTACACTCAACAGGTGTATCGTTGAAACGGAAGGATTGGACTTTGCCATTGCCAGCTGCTGAGCACTGGCAAGGGCTTCCTGAGCTTTCATTGTAAATTTATCAAATTTCATAAGGACATTTCCTTTTCGGTTTCTTTGGGCTTCGATGTTATCGAATTTTGTAAGGATCGCGAATATACTTTTCCTGCTTAAAAATATAATGCAAACCGCGTGCCCGAATGTGGCAATTCTGTGTAAGTTCAGTGATTTCAGGTAGTTAGGGGTTGATGTTGTCATTTCGAGGTATGCCAAATTGGCAGTCTGGCATGCGGGCTCATTCCGGTTTACAGGTTTTGGATGCCTGATAGAGGATAGTTGGAATTCTTATAAAGTATCCGGTTAAGTACTATGCCGATAAAACCGATTATGACGCAGATAGGACACTTTTATGGGGGTTTTGTAATGAGAGTCGCAGAAAATAGCGAATCTTTGCATTGTAAGGCAGATTCTAAACCTTCCAGCCCATCGGATGTCGATGATCGAAACCGAAGAGAGGGCAAAGAAGCCCGATTTATTGGGCCCTTGTTATTCCGTCTCTATGGTGTTTTCAAACGACATTTCATAAGGCGATTTTTACGGTTTCTGGTTTTTAAGCTGGAAGGGGGGGCGGTATATTCCGTCACCATTCGCCGGATATTCTCCTCATATCACGGTATCGAGATAGGAATGTACAGCGGCAAAAGCATGTTTACGCCGGGTAATTTCAAGGAGGGCACAAAGATCGGCAGATACTGTTCTATTTATGACTCAGTCAGAGCTTTCGATGCAAATCATCCGATGAATACCAAGTCAACGCATGCCTTTTTCTATAACCCGGATCTTGGACACACTGATAAAGACATTCTCAAACGAACGAAGTTGACTGTCGGAAGTGACGTATGGATGGGTCATAATGCCATATTACTGCCTGCTGTAACATCCGTGGGCCACGGCGCGGTAATCGGTGCCGGCTCCGTTGTACATCAGGACGTTCCGCCATACTCCGTTGTTGTCGGAAATCCTGCCAGGATCGTCAGGTACAGATTTAGGCCGAAAAAAATAAAAGAATTGCTTGAGGAAAAGTGGTGGGAGAAATCTTTTGACGAGCATAAAGGGGGCCTGGAGAGTTTTCACAGACCTTTAGAGGGAGGCCAGGAGATCAGGTAGTTTTTTAAACGGAGTAATACCCTATTTCAATAAGTAATGATCGGGAGAAATTAAAGATGAATGCAAAAGCAGAACTTGAAATTGCCCTGGCGATTTATGAGTTCGTTTGTGCGAATTTTCCACGTGCACGTAGCGAGAATTTTCAGACATCCGATCAACTCATCGAAAGCGGTGTTGTCGATTCGCTTGGACTTCTGAGCATTGTGGATTTTATTGAGATGACTTTCGGTGTGATAGTTTCGGATGAGGATGTCGTCGCCGAAAACTTCGCATCGATAGACGCAATTGCTGCTTACGTATTTAACTCGGACGATGAGGACAGTTACCAGATCGTGAACGACTAAAATAATATTACCATATGCATTTGAACAGAAAGGGGAAATCTATGGAAATGCATTATTTACTCCATCATGTATTTACAAACTCTTCCGAGCGTGTGCCAGGCAAGCATGCGGTCATAGACAGCCAGAGACAGTTAACTTACTCTCAGCTAAATAAGCTGGCCGGTGTCATGGCCCAAAAACTTAAGGAAGCTGGCATCGAACGCGGCGACAGGGTTGCCTTCTTCCTCGACCACGATTGCAATCAGGCGATCTCGATACTGGCAATTTCTTCGTTAGGTGCTGTCTTCATACCGATCAACCGCCTTCTACATCCCGAACAGGTAAAGCACATAGTTTTTGACGCCGGCGTAAAAGTGTTGATCACAACGGGGGAAAGGGTCGCGCAGATCGCAGAAGCAATGGAGGCATGTCACGATCTTAAAGAAATATTGCTGGTGGAGGAACTTGAAGGTAGAAGTTCTCTTGAAAGAGTTTCGCCGGCAATAGAGAACGATCTCGCTGCGATCCTTTATACCTCAGGTTCGAGCGGCAGGCCAAAGGGAGTAATGCTTTCGCACAAGAACCTGCTTTCCGGCTGCTGGATAGTCTCGGAGTATCTAAAACTCCACAGCCAGGACCGCCTTTTGGGCGTACTCCCTTTGTCGTTCGATTACGGCCTTAACCAGTTGCTGACGATGCTGGCACTTGGCGGTACGTATGTGTTTTCGACCTTCAGGTATCCAAACGATATCGTAAGTGATCTTGTCCGGTACAAGATAACAGGCCTTGCCGGTATCCCGCCGATATGGGCACTTCTCGTTAGATCATTGCTTGGAGATACCGATCTGCCGCACCTTAGATACGTCACCAACTCCGGCGGTGCGGTTGCGACCTCTATCCTTGATAGTCTTAGAAAAGCAGTTCCGGAAACGGATGTTTATTTGATGTACGGTCTTACGGAGGCTTTCCGTTCGACTTATCTGCATCCGCATGAACTTGATACGCGTCCGACTTCGATGGGCAAGGCAATACCGAATACTGAAATAATGGTCGTCTCTAAGGAAGGAAATATCTGCGGTCCAAACGAAGTCGGCCAGCTTGTTCATCGCGGACCGACGGTTTCGATGGGCTATTGGAACAGGCCCGAAGAAACCGAAAAACGTTTCAAGCATTTTCCATGGGACGGCAAAGACGATCACCTGAAGTTTGAACGCGTCGTTTTCTCAGGCGACCTTGTAAGGCTGGACGAAGAGGGATTTCTGTACTTTATAGGTCGAGACGACGGGATGATAAAATGTTCCGGAAATCGGCTCAGCCCAACTGAAATAGAAGAAGTAGTCTATAAAACTCATCTCGTTGCTGAAGTCGCTGCCGTAGGTGTCCCCGACAGTGTGGCCGGTCAGGTTGTCAAGATATTTGCCGTCCCTGCCGACAACGACCCCCTCAGGTTCGATGAGATGACAAATGAGATAATGAGATTTTGCAGCCGGAACTCCCCCGGTTATATGGTGCCGCGCTATGTCGAGTTTGTCGATGAGCTGCCAAAGACCGCTACCGGCAAAATAGACTATTCCGAACTTCGCGCACGGGTTGAATCATGAATCGAGTCTTAGAACTTACGGAAAACTATTTTGGTGTCGACGATGGCGAACTTACCGTCGAAGGTGTGAAGGTAAGCGATATCGCCCAGGACTACGGTACGCCGTTTTATTTGTATTGCCCGGAAATTTTCCGCAAGAAACTAACACGCCTTCAAAAAGCCCTTAAAGATTTCAAAATATATTATTCTGTAAAAGCCAATCCCAATCCCGATGTTATCCGTTTTTTTGTCGACCAGGGATGCGGCATGGAGATCGCCTCAGCCGGCGAGTTGTACGCGGCACTTTCATGTGGATGCAGGCCTGCAAATATAATATTTGCCGGACCGGGAAAAACAGAAACCGAAATTATTACCGCTGTTGAATCTCAGATCGGAGAAATACATGTCGAGTCCGTCACAGAGATCGAAAGGGTCGCTGCTGTTGCCCGTCAACGAAAACTTAAGGTACCGGTTTCCCTTCGCATAAATCCGAACCAGGTCGCACAGGCAGGTGCCGTCCAGATGGGCGGAAAACCTTCGGCATTCGGCATCGAAGAAGCACAGATCGCACAAGCAGTAGAAAAAGTCATGGCGTCAGAAAGTCTTATTTTAAAAGGAATTCATATTTATGTAGGCACCCAGATACTGGACAACAAAGCGTTGCTGGGCATGTATCGCCACGCCTTTAAACTTGCCGCAAAGATAGCGAACCTTAGCGGAGCGCCCATTGAGACTATAGATTTTGGCGGCGGACTTGGCGTCCCGTATTTCGAACATGAAACCGAACTCGACATAGAAACTTTTGCAAATGATCTGCGAAGCGTCATAGACGAAAATCGCAGGAACGACGCCCTTTCAAATACCTCCATGGTCATAGAACCGGGAAGGTATCTTACCGCCGAAGCCGGTCTGTACGTCACCACCGTTGTCGACAGAAAAACCAGTTTCGGACTGGACTATATTATACTCGACGGGGGGATGAACCATCACCTGGCAGCTTCGGGAAATCTGGGACAGGTAATTAAACGCAACTATCCGCTTGCCGTTGCAAATCGTATTTCACAAGAATCTACCAGGGCCGTAAACATCGCCGGCCCGCTTTGCACCCCTATAGATACGCTTGGCCGAAACGTACTCTTGCCGGAAGTGAATACAGGCGATGTGGTCGCGTTTTTTATGTCCGGGGCATACGGACTTTCCGCAAGCCCTACAGGTTTTCTAAGCCATGCCGTACCACTGGAGCTTTTCGTTAAGAACGGAAGCGTGCATATTGTAAGAAAGAGAGGTATGTGTTCCGATTTGTTTGCAGGAACTTCTATTGAAAAACTTGTGTTCGAGGAGGTGTCAGTTGGCATTGATTAATGAAAAAAAACAGACGATGAGATTTGTCTATGAGCCCGACCTCGATCACGTTAGCTCTTTGATGCTCTCCAACTGGGACAGGCCATGCTGGCAATATTCGACTGAAATGCTTTCAAGCTATATCGATCGACCGTGTGGCGATCCCTCGATGTCCATGGGTTTATATTGCGGCGATCAACTCGTAGGTTACATCGCCTATTTTCCGTATATGTTGTATTGCAACTCAAAAGTTCATCCGGTTGTTTTCGGAACATGGTGGACCGTTGACCGGCAGTTTGCATCAAAGGGCATTGCAATGCGGCTGCAGGAGCAGATGCTCCGGATTGCCCGTAGTAAAGGTTACGCAGGTTTGATCACCTTCACATACGCAGACAGCAAAGCCGATCGCGCCAACCGCCTTGCCTTCAAGTGGCTCGGCGAATCTTTTGAGTACAAATCCAATTTTACGCGGATGATCGCTGCAACTTCCATGTTACGCCGAAGGATGAATTACGCTGCCGATCCGGCGGTATGCCTTTATGTCCCTGCTCTGAAAGATCAGGCGATCAAGTGCTTTTACAAAGCAAGAAAAACTGTGGATATGGCGGTTGTCATTCAGGGCGAAGATGCTGATTATATCTTCAAGGACCGGCCCGATACGCGTACATGGTTATATCGGCAGGATGACAAGGTTTGCGGTGTGATAAACGTCGTCAAAAAAACGATTCTCGGGGAAAGAACGGTAGATAGTGCATACATCGAACACATCGCAACCGAAGGAATGGACCCTTCCCAGCAAAAGAAGTTCATGGCAGCTGTTCTAGCCGATCCGTTTTTTGACAAGATAGACGGAGTCTGTGTCCCTTCGATGGGACAGATAGACGAAGAAGTTTTCAAATCCATGGGTTTCTACAAAACCTCACAAAAATTCAACCTCTTCTTCGTACCGTTCGACGAAAGTCTGAAACAACTGGAAGTGTCATCCTTTGCCCTGAACTTCTTCTAGCTTAGTAGGCATCTTTGCGCTTGCGAAGTGCTGCGAAATCTTTATCATCCTTTGCAAGCAGAAATACATTTGTTTTTCTTTCCATCTCTATCGTTGACGGAATCGTCGGCTTACCTTGCTGCTGAAGTCGTTCTATGTCCGTTAGCCGCTGCTTAATTATTTTGTTTGAATATTCGCTTCCGGCTGCGAACTGGTAGTTTTCCAAAGTATAGTCATGCCCGGGATATACGAGCGTATCGTCCGGCAGGGCGGCAAGTTTTTGCAATGACTGGTACATGATGGAATAGGAGCATTCAAAAACCCTTCCGCAACCGCCTGCAAAAAGAGTGTCACCTGTAAAGAGATACCCCTGCTCGTCCCTTTCAGAGGGGTGGCGGTAAAAACACACTGACGATGCGGTATGTCCCGGCGTTGCGATAACAAGGATTTTTTCGTTACCAAATGAAAGCACATCACCATCGCTTACGCCCCTGTCGGTCGCAGGAATGCCTTTCGCGTCGGAACTGATAACAGCACAGCCGGTCGCCTTCTTAAGCTCTTTGACGCCTGCAGTATGGTCAAAGTGTTTATGAGTAACAAGTACCGCGGATAGCTGAAGATCGTTTTTTTTAAGCACATGCAATAAACAACCGCAATCGCCGCAGTCAAAAGCAACAGCGTTATTCTCATCATATCGATAAAGATAAGAAAAATTATCACCCAGCACCGGGATAACGGTCACATGATTCG
>DAOVIC010000052.1 GCA_030671565.1 Anaerohalosphaeraceae bacterium | reverse complement strand
TAAGCTTCCGCCGGTGGAGAAAAAACGTATTCCTGAGATCGTAAAGTTCGAGGCAGTTCAGCAGATACCTTTCGACATCAATCAGGTTGAGTGGGACTGGCAGCTTATGGGCGATCCTGATAGTCCCAATGTCGAGGTTGGGTTGTTTGCGATAAAGAACGAGATCATCAACGAGGCGATGGACCACTTTACTCGCCGTAACATGAAAGTGGCGTGCGTTCAGATCACACCTATGGCTGCTTACAATTTCTGCCATTTCGATGTGCTTCGCGGTACGTCAAGCAACAAACCAGTTGTTGTTCTTGATATGGGCGCGGAGAATACGACGTTAATCGTTTGTACGAAAGAGGCGGTGTGGCAGCGTAGTATTCGTATCGGCGGCAACGCATTTACTCAGGCGATCGCAGATGCTTTTAAGCTGAGTTTCCGCAAGGCCGAGAAACTAAAACGTACAGCTCCTATGAGCAAGTATGTTCGTCAGATATTTACTGCGATGAAACCTGTTTTTACCGATCTTGGTTCCGAGGTTCAGCGTAGTCTCGGTTTCTATGCGAACAGCGGTTCCGGTCGTGATGTCGGTTTTTCCAAGATCGTCGTTCTTGGCGGTGGTATGAAGCTTCAGGGGGTTGCCAAGTACCTTCAGCAGTCTCTTGGTATTGCTGTTGTTAAGCCGAGTTCATTTAGGCGTTTAAGTGTGGCTCAGGATTCCAGTTCCGCGAAGTTCCATGAGAACATTTCCGATTTTGGTGTTGCTTACGGTCTTGGAGTTCAACTTCTTGGCGAAGGTAAGATCGACGTTAACCTTCTCCCTAAGAAGCTGGCACGTACCATGACGTGGGTCCGTAAGGGCAAGATGTTCTCGATCGCCGCCGGCATTTTGCTGATCGTTTCTGTGTTGGGTCTTGTCAATGCTCTTGCCAACTCCGGTAAATATAAGAAGAACGAATCTGTACGACGTCAGATCAGCCGTGTGGTAAGTGCAGCTCAAAAAGCCGACAGCAATCTGAAAAAGGAGAAGTCAAAAAGCACTTCTACCAAGGGCAAGATAACCGAGGAACTGGAAGTGTTTAAGTATCGCGACATCATTCCGATATTTCACCAGATGCTTGTTAAATGCCTGCCAAACGCTGAGAATAATCCAGGCCAGGCCGATCTTTATGCGGCTTTTGGCGAAGGTGATATCGAAGGGGTAAAATCGGTTGAGCGAGAAGATCGAAAGCTTGCTTTTGTTACCGCTCTTTCAATCAATTATGCCGCGAGCCTTAAGGAAGCTAAATTCGGTGAGATCAGAAAGGCCAAGCGAAAAACCAAGAGGCGGTCTACCAGCGATACGGAATATATGGATCCGATGATGGGCATGATGGGTCCGATGGGCGGTATGATGGGTCCGGGCGGTGGCGGTGGTGCTAATCCTTATGCAGCGATGATGATGCAACAGCGTGGTGCTAAAAAGAAGGAGGAAGGCGACGGTTCAGACAATCCTGGTTTTGTTGTTACGCTTGAGGGGTATACTCCTTATGCAATCCCTGACGATCTTCTGGATCCCTCCGGTGTTGGTGATGACCAAAGCAAATGGGGTATGGTAACTCGTTTTGCGAATCTTTCCAAGCTCATTGACGGATGTCAGTTTGAACTTTTTGAAAAGAGCGATATTTCGCATTTCAAACTGGAAACTGGTCCTGTTGATATTATAGATACGGGAATGCCCGACGGTATCGGTGTCGAGCGTGAGGTTGAAAGGCTCCCTAAGGTCGAGAGGAGAGCGGCTGTGGGCATGATGGATCCGATGATGGGCATGATGGGTGGTATGATGGGCGGTGGCGGCCTCATCAATAGATCCATGACGGATCGCGTTAGCAAAGAAGATGTTCTTTTCGATCCTATGACCAACGAAGAGATGAGCAAGACCTTTGATCTGGTCACTATTGAAGATATAAAATCCGATCCCAGCCTTTCCGATAGAGATATTGCGACCAAGAAGCGTGGCGAATTCAGCGAGGAACCTCTTTATATCACACGTGATCACTGGTTTAGGATAAACGCTAAGTTTGTTTGGAAGGAGTCTCCGAATTTCAAGGAGAAATCTGAAAGTAAATCAAATAGTAATAGTGGTATTTTATAAGAAGGTTGATTGAATGAATTTTATCAAGAAATATATAGCTTTGGTCATCCCTGTTGCAATAGTCATTGTCGCTATTTCCATATTTATCCCTGCGATGTTGATCGGGAGTTCTTTGGAATCTCAGATAAAGAAACAAAGCGTTTCCCAGGGAACTAAGATCAAGTCGCTGCTCCGCGGCGATTTGCCTTCATCGCACCAATATGAGCAGGAAAAGTTATACCAGGAACAGTTTTCTTCCGAGGCGGAGACTATCGCAAAAATGCTCGATGAGTCTTCTTTGCGTTTGTTGTTGGATTATGGTCTTTTTCCAGATCAGCAGGACGGTTCTCGTCAGTTGTTTTTAGATTTTGGCAAGAAGTTCCGAAATGCGATAGCCGGTCCTGACGGTTTGGTTAAGCGTATGAAGGCACTTGATTGTCCGAGTGAGTCTGATTTTCGCAGGGAAACGGAACGCAAGGGGGGTGCCTCCAATAGAGGAAGAACCCGGAGGACCAGTTCCAGAAAGGATTCTGCGAGCAGTTCTATCATGGATGCGGTTTGCCGTAAGCGTGCCGAAAGCATAACCATATATTCCAGCCCCTATGCGTTTCCGTGGTACGATTACTGGGAAGAGTATGATTACAGCGGTCAGGAACAAGCGTTGGAAGACTGCTGGTATACTCAGGTTGCCTATTGGGTTTACGAAGATGTCGTCGAGACTATAATTGCGATGAATTCCGGTTCCTCGTCGGTGTACGATTCGCCTGTTAAACGTTTTTACGGTATTGGTTTCCAGGAATTAGTGGATGAGCCTGACGTTAGGCAACACGGCGGCGGCGGGCTATCTGACAAGCCGTATTATATTCTTGCCGACGAAGACAAGGTGCTCGGTGTCGGTCCCTGGACGGGTCGAAAAACCGGCGATAAATATGATGTGTTACATTTTAGTTTCGGTGTTGTTATCAATGCCAAAATGATGATACCTTTTATCCAGGAACTTTGCAGCGAAAAGGAACACCAGTATCGCGAGGGTTTCGCGGCGGACGGTGCGTTAAAGACAGCTATGCATAATCAGATAACAGTTCTAATGCAGGAGATGCGGCCCCTCGATCGCGGAAGTAAATCGCATGAGGATTATCGATACGGTGACGATGGAGTTGCCTCCCTTTTCTTTGTATGCGAATATGTTTTCGATCGTACGGGTTACGATTCCTTAAAACCGGTATCTATCAAAGATTTGCTCGGTCAGGGTGAAAAGAAGCCTCAGGTTGGAAATCTAATACTTTAGCACCCTTGGCGTTTTAATTGCTAACATTTTTGGGATAGTTTAAATGATCAGGAAAAAAGGTAATTTTTTAGAGTTGTATATTGAGAAGATAGTTCTCGGTGTTTCGATCGTTTTATCACTGGTGATGCTATGGCTTCTTGTTCTGTCCGGTCCTCATTCAGTCGAGTATGGCGGTAAGAAATACAGTCCCGGCCAGATCGATCAATACATTAAACAACAAGTTGTGGATATTCAGGTAAGACTCGATGAACCAGTCGAACCCCGTTCTTACGATCAGAGCTATGTAAAGGAGTTCTGTGCGACATTGGAATGTCCGATAGAGGGGATATCGAACAATGTTTACTATCCGCTTCCCTCTCACGGTGCCCGTATCCAAGCAGATGATCGTATATATGAAATACCTCAGGTCGGTTTAGTGCTTTCTCCGATGGTCAATGCCATTCGTACGGTAGCGCATGTTCCGACCGAAAAGGTCGATGTGGAAACGTCTTACGTGTCGGCCCCTACCGAACTAGGTGATATCGATTTTGTTACAGTTCAGGCGTCTTTCGATATTGTCGGCCTTTACAGAAACTTTGGTAACAGTTTTTCCGGTAACAGGGTACGAGGCGACTGGCGTGACGATCAGCTTGCCGCGCCTGTTTTCGCCGGCGTCGATCTTCAACGTCGCAAGCAGCTTAGCAACGGTAACTGGAGCCAATGGACGAAGGTGTCCCGCACCAAGATCGACGATTTAAGCTCTTTACTGGATGTACCTGAAAGTGCGGTCGATCTTAAATACGGTATTGAGTTTACGCTGGATCGTTTCCGTGAGTTTGAGATGCAGAAGGGATTGCTTCAGCCGGAAGCTTATGAGTTTGCAACAAACGCCGACGAGTGGCTTCCCCCGGAATATCATGAGGAACTTTCTTTATTGTTGAAGAAGGAACGAGGCGAAGCAAAACGTTTGAAGATCGAACAGAAAAAGCTTGCCATGGAAGCTAAACAAGCCCAAAAAGTCGGTATGGGCGGCGGTGGTATGGGCGGCATGATGGGTCCAATGGGCGGCGGCAGTCGAACCAGAGGGCAGCAAAGCACCCGGCGTACGTCCCAACGTGATAGAAATAAAAGGGGAACAGATAGCAGAAGCAAGAAGCCCAAAAAAGAAGAGAACAGCATTTCTAAGGTTTTCGAAGAGTTTGAAGTTCGTTTGCTTGAAGAAGATACGAAGCTTTCCAGTATGAAAGATCCGCTTATCTTCTGGGCGCATGACGATACGGTCGAACCTGGTAATACATATCAATATCGCATCCGGCTTGGCGCCTTTAATCCGATCGCCGGCAAGAACTGGTTCACTAAGGCACAAGAGTTTCTGGAAGATCAGGTGGTTTTGTGGACCGAATTTTCCGATGTTACCGAACTTGTGCATATCCCTGAGATGATGCATCTGTTCCCGCTTGAGTTGGCAAAGGACGACGACGATGCTGTCCGGCTTAAGGTTGCGAAATATTATCACGGTAAATGGGAATCTCATGATTTTACCGTAAGGGCAGGCCAGACGATAGGACATTCCGTCGAAAAGGAAATTGCCAAAGATGAGACTGTCTCATCAGTGTTCGGTGAAGATCTTACAAAGCGTAAGCCTGGCGATGCGGACTCTACGAAACGTGAGATCGATTTTACTGCGGATGCAGTTGTTGTCGATATTGTTCATGCGAATGTCTGGAGCGGTGCGACTGTGCTGAAGATGAATGGTTATACAGATTTGCTTTATACGGAAGACGGCGAGACTATCAAACATCTGGCAGTTAAGAACAAGAACTGGCCCAAAGATATTCAAAAGGAATTCAACAGAGTGAAACAATCCGAAGGCGAGAAGGTGAAGGTTTTTTATAACCGCGGGCAGGGTGGCGTCGACAGGAGTGGTCAAAGACGGACTTCTTCTCCCGGTGGTATGGGCGGCATGATGGAGACGTATATAGATCCGATGATGATGATGGGTCCGGGTGGTTATTAACGGGCAAGTTGACCGTTAGTAAAAGGCGCGGCCTACGGATCTGAATTTGACTTTTAGCTGTTTTGGGCCGACGGGTTTGCAGGATTCGAGGATCAAACGATATTGACGGTTTGGCAGGATGTCTATAAAGTTGTCCGCCGCTTTACAGATCGGGTCGCATAGGACTTGCAGATCCCTTACGAACTTTTCCGAATTAATTTTCAGTTCAAACTGCGTATCCGATATTGCGGTTACCCGTCTGTTTAGGTGTGGCTTTGGCAAGTTAACGAACTTGTCGGGTAAGTAGGTTAACAGGTTTTCGGCGAATATTTGATCGTCATTTTCCAGGCGCAGATGCAGGAAGCATTCTTGCGGTTCTTGCGGTTTAGCGATGGCTCTTGGCAATTTGAACGCTCCTGAAACTCCACAACTACCGGTCGCTACGGGTGCGACGATGCTGTCAATAATGTTGCCGTTGAAATCGTAAAGTATGCAACTGAGCGAACCGGTGACCGCCTTTGTCGAATCATTCACAATTACAACAGCGTTCGGTGTTAGGGGTAGCGGAGCCGCATTGTCGAATTGCTGGTCGATGCCTATGGGTGTAACGATGACCGGTGCGAAAAATCTTTTGGCATAAAAACAGATCGCTTTTTCGTATGCAAGTTGGTCGATGCACGAAGCACTCGAAGCCGGCCATGGGTCGTTGTAGTTCCAGATCATAACTCCTCGATTTGTGCGGTTGTTTGCTCGGAGGTGCTCGATGTATTTTTTTGCGGCGCGTGCCTGTGTTAACTGGGTGGTATAGCAGTGTTCGGAGATGTCGGCGGCGGGCGGGAAAAGCTCGGAAGCGTAGCGTGCGATCCTTTCATTTCCGTCAAGCTGATAGTTGTGTTTTTGGAACGTCTGCGAAGCCGGTTTAAGCCGGTTTCCATGGCAGAATGTTTTTATGGTTTCAATGGACGGGGCGGACTGAAAGCCGAATTGGGCGACAAAACGGGGTGTGTGATCCGGCAGGCATATAAGATCCCTTGTCGGGGCGTTTTGTTCCCATAACTGTTGGTGGAAAGTCCCGTCGTAAGGGTCGTTTATGTTCTTTACGGTGCCAAAGGGTGTCCCTGGTATGTAGTCGATGTCCGGGTCGAGCTCGTTTATTATGGACGGGAGTATTTTGTGGTAGATGTTTTTTCCGTAAAACTTTTTACCTTTCCCATATTTTCCGGTGGCGTGGTCATGGTCGATATTGCTGTTGCCGCACCAGATTACCAGTGACGGGTGACTTCGCAGTTGTTTTATCACAGCTTCGGCTTCCTGCTTTATCTGGTCGGTGAAAAAGGTTCTGTCGGGGTAGTAGGCCTCTGCGAACATGAATTCCTGCCATACCATTATGCCGAGCGTATCGCATGTGTCATAAAATATTTTGTCTTCGTAGTATCCGCCGCCCCAGACTCTGAGCATGTTAATATTTGCGCTGGCGGCTTTTGTTAGCAGATCCTTGTATTGTTGTTCGGTTACGTTTCCGGGGAACATTGACGCCGGTATCCAGCTTGCGCCTTTAATGTAGACGGGGCGGTTGTTGATCTCGAACTGGAAATCGGAGCCTGTTTTGTCTTTTTCGCGGTTTAGCTTTACGGTTCTTATGGCGAACTGTTTTTGTGCGGAGTCGATGACCTGATCGTCGGATGCCAGTTGTATGGAAAGTTTGTACATGTTTTGCTCGCCATAGCCTGCGGGGTTCCATAGCTTTGGATTGTCTATGCGTATTACGGTCGATTGCCTGTCGTGGTGTGGGTGTATGCCGAAGGTGTGTGTTATGCTGTTTTGGCCGTCGGAGATCGCCATGCTGCAGACAAACGGAGTGCGTGCGATGGAGTCTACTTTCAGGTCCACTTTGATGTCTGCGTGTTGCTGCGTGCAGTCTACGGTTCTTATGTGTATGTCTTCTATGCGTGCCTTGCCGATCCCTTCGAGACGGACTTGCCGCCATATTCCGCATCCCGGCAGCGGCGGGCAAAAATCCCATCCGAACTGGTACTGTGCCTTGCGTATGTATGCTCTTTCGGGAGAGCCGTGGATGTTGCTTAACCGTCCATAACGTTTCATTAGCTGTGTGGCGTGTTCGGCGGCTGGGCTGAATTTTACGAGCAGGGTGTTGCCTTTTGGTTTTATCAGTTTTGTGACGTCGAAGCGGTGGGCGATAAACATGTTCTCTGTTTTGGCTACGAGTTTATCGTTTAGCCATATTTGGGTTGCGGTGTCAAGGCCGTCGAAGATAAGGTCGATGCGGTCGGAGGCAAGGAGGTTATCGGTTACGTCGAAAGTTTTTTTGTATATCCATGGTTTGTCTGAGATGTCGCGGTAGTTTTCCGGGTTGGTGTATAGATCGGTTTTGTCGATGCGGCCTGCATCTACCAGCGAGGTGTAGATGGACGACGGGACTTTTGCGGGCATCCAGCCGTCGCCGTGGAGGTCTCGCATACGCCGGGCGTGGCGCGGGTACTCTCTAAACTCCCATTGTCCGTTAAGCTCTAACGCCGTCGTTGGCATATATTCAATCCTTTGTGTGGCTTTTAGAAAATCTAAGATGTTATTTTAGCATGAAAAAAAAATCTGTAAATGTAAAAATGTGATAGTATTTAGTTAATAGTTCATAGATTGAAATCCGAAACAAATTCGAATAACTAAAAGCTAATGTTTAAAACGGTTTCGGCTGACGTTTTCGCTCTGTGAGCTACGACGTTACGGGAAAGCACATCCTACGGCAAGTTGAGTGGTTACGAATTTGATTTTACAAAAATCCACTCCCGATGAGAATTGATTTCCCATCGGGAGTGGCCGCAGAAGGATATGGGATTTTGGGAATTATTACATTCGGTCAAGGACGCGAATTTTAAAATCAAAGAGCGAAATCATTTATCAAATAACAAGTGTAATGTTAACGCTTGCTGGAATTTAATACATAGGGGAGTTCCTGATTTTGTCGTTCTTAAATCCCTACATATATTAACGGGCAGCGTTTAGCGTATGGCGGGCAGCCGTCTGGCGGTACTGAGCTAAAGTCAGTTTATGATGAGGGTGAGTTTTGATTGTCTAAGTGTAAAACATGCTTATGAATAAAGTACCGGTTTTATGGCTTAACAGGAATGACTTTTGGGGATACGTGGCGGAAAATTTTTCCATTTTATTATTTTCGTAAGTCTTTTGGATTATTTGCTTTACAGCGTTTAAATATTAAGTAAATCACTTTTTTTGCCGATAATTGGGTGGTATGGAGATATTATTAGGCTAAAATCCCATTAGATTGGTATAATAAGTAGGGATTTAAGGCAGATGAGATGACGAAACGGCAAGTAAACACGTTTTTGCGTGACAAGCGTACTAAGATCGCGATTCTGATGATCATTGTATTTATCGCCGGGTATCGGTCGCGTCCTGCCCGTGAGAGCCAAGTGGGCAATTCATCACAAACCTCGGCGGCGGCGACGATCTGGACGTGTTCGATGGATCCTCAGGTGAGGCAGGATGAGCCTGGTGCGTGCCCTATATGCGGAATGGATCTTATCCCGCTTGAGTCGTCAAATGTCCTTGAGCGTCAGATCGAGTTTAGCGAGGCTGCGAAAAAGCTGATGCAGATCGAGACGTCGGTAGTTGAGCGGAAATTCGTTACCTCGCAAATCCGAATGGTCGGCAAGATCGCATACGACGAAACGCGTGTCAAATATATCACGGCGTGGGTGCCGGGTCGGATCGAACGGTTGTTCGCAGATTATACGGGGATGACCGTTAACAAGGGCGACCATCTAGTCGAGATGTACAGCCCTGAGCTTTTCAGCGCACAGGCAGAACTGCTGCAGGCGGTCAAGTCGGCAAAGTCGATGAAAAAGACCAGCAGCGAGTATGTTAGCCAGTCGATCCATTCAACGCTTAATGCAACGAGGGAAAAACTAAAACTGCTGGGTCTTGACGCCGATCAGATAAAAAAGATCGAGCAGAGCGAAGAGCCCGTGCAAAACCTGACGATCAATGCTCCTATCGGCGGTATCGTTATTCATAAAAATGCTACGGAAGGTATGTACGTAGAGACTGGGACGCAGATATATACTATCGCCGACTTGTCGCAGTTGTGGGTTATGCTTGACGCTTACGAATCGGATATGATGTGGGTTCGCTACGGTCAGAAGGTTGAGTTTACAACAGACGCTTATCCCGGTGAGACGTTCGGGGGCAGGCTAAGTTTTATCGATCCGATGCTGAACGAAAAGACGCGGACGTTTAAGCTTCGTGTTAATATTGCAAACCCTGGCGGTAAGCTGAAGCCTGAAATGTTCGTTAGGGCAGTGCTTAGCCCGGTTCTGGCGAGCGGCGGCAAAGCAATTGATGCCGATCTTGCCGGGAAATGGATATGCCCGATGCATACTGAGATAGTGGAAGACGTTCCTGGCGAATGTTCGATCTGCCAGATGTCTCTTGTGACGACAGAATCGCTTGGATATGTTAGCCCGGCAAACGACGAGGCCCCTTTGGTTATTCCTGCGTCGGCACCTTTGATCACGGGAAAACGTGCGGTAGTTTACGTTCAACTGCCGGGTACGGATCAGCCGATTTACGAAGGGCGAGAGGTTACGCTTGGCCCGCGTGCGGGAGAGTACTACCTTGTCGAAAGCGGTCTGGCTGAGGGTGTGGGCGTAGGTACCAACGGCAACTTAAAGATAGATTCTGCGGGGCAGATACACGCCACGCCGAGCATCATGAATCCGACCGGCGATC
>DAOVIC010000044.1 GCA_030671565.1 Anaerohalosphaeraceae bacterium | reverse complement strand
GAATGGCCATTCATAATCGCAATACCATCCGCCGAACTCACCGAAGAGGCAAACGAAGAAACAGTCATCGTCCAGGGAATAGTAGACATGATAATAGAAACCCCGGACGGGCTTGTTATAGTTGACTTCAAAACCGACCGCATCACAGCCGGCCAAACCGGCGAACGTGCAAAACTCTACGCCAAGCAGCTAAACCTGTACGCAAAAGCAGCCGCCCAAATACTAAACAAAAATGTCGCCCGCAAATACCTGTACTTCACAACCCCGGCAATAACCGTCGAAATACCAAACCAGTAGGAAATAAATATGAAGATCACAAAAACAAAAAAAATTGTTTTACTGGTTTTCCTCGC
Source organism: Anaerohalosphaeraceae bacterium (assembly GCA_030671565.1). The sequence goes on along the minus strand of DAOVIC010000044.1, from coordinate 10,398 downwards.
TTTAACATACTTCAACATCGCCATCGCAGCCACGGCGACATGCGATACAAAAGAGGCAATTATTACCGCCGACGCCAATCAGGTCATACCAATATGGCCAAACGGAACCAAAGGGATAAACCCCCAAATACCCGAAAAGATAAAACCCGGCAATAAATTTTTTTACGACATACACAACCCAACCCTCACCGTTTATCGACCCGAAAAACCCAACCGCACCGCGGTAATTATCATCCCGGGCGGCGGATACGGCATCGTTGCAGTTGGCGTAGAAGGCGTACCGATCGCCGCAAAATTTAATGACATCGGCGTCACCGCTTTCATACTCAAGTACCGCCTCCCCGCAACGCACAAACATCCCGCCCAACTGGACGACGCACTACGCGCCATCCGATGGGTCCGTCACAACGCCGACGCCTTCGGTATCGACACCGACAAAATAGGCGTCATAGGCTTCTCCGCCGGAGGACATCTGGCGTCGATGACCGGAACACTGTTTACCCATAAGCCCCCACTCACCGACGAAATTTCCAAACAGAACGCACGTCCCAACTTTATGTGCCTCATCTACCCGGTCATCTCGGCCCACGTAAAAGACGTAGCACACAAATGCCCATCCAAACTCCTGCCGGAGGGATACTCGCCAAAGGAATTGAAAAGTTTATCCAGCGACCTGAACGTCCGCACCAAAACACCTCCCGCTTTCCTGGCCCACGCAAAAGACGACTCCGGCGTGTCATACAAAAACAGCCGATTGATGTACGAAGCATTGCAAGCCAACAACATACCCGCCGAGCTAAATGTCTACGAACAAGGCGGCCACGGCGGCAGTTTCGGACGACAGGGCGTAGACTCCTCGCAGTGGTTCGAGCATTGTACCGATTGGCTGACCAAAATGAAATTCATCCCAACCCCCGCAAAAACCCTGAAAATGCCAAATTAGCACCGCACTTGCTATTTGCACAAAAATCCGTATAATACCCCCCGCCGAAGAAATAACTAACTCAAAAACACCGAAAAGACCGGCCACACAGAACTAAGTCTTTCGACAGCAATGAGTTAGAATAACTTACCCAAACTGACCGACAGGCCGGTTTGAATAATCTATCAAAATCACTATATCCAGAAAGGTCAAAAAAAAATGGCAAACGCAATAGTCAGCCAGTCAGGCGGCCCAACAGGCGTAATAAATGCCTCCCTCGTTGGCGTCATCGAACAGGTCGTAAAACACCCAGACATAGACAAACTATACGGCGCAGTACACGCCGTTAGCGGCATAATAAAGGAAGACTTCGTCGACCTGACCAACGTCTCATCCGAAACCCTCGAAGCCGTCGCAGCCTCTCCATCGGCGGCCCTCGGCTCATCGCGAGACAAACCGGACGCGGCATACTGCGAAAAAATTCTCGATGTATTCAAAAAACGCAACATCAAATACTTCTTCTATATCGGCGGAAACGATTCGGCAAACACCTGCAAGATCATAAACGACATGGCCGTCGCAGCACGCCTGGACCTCAAAGCATTCCACATCCCCAAGACCGTAGACAACGACCTCCGCACAACCGACCACTGCCCGGGTTACGGCACCGCAGCGAAGTTCGTAGCTTGTGCCCTCATGGGTGACGACCTCGACAACCGCGCACTGCCCGGCGTAAAGCTGGACATCATCATGGGTCGCGACGCGGGATGGCTAACTGCCGCCACAACTCTCGGACAGCAAAGAGAAGACGACGGACCGCACCTGGTATACCTCCCCGAACGTCCCATCAAGATCGAAGACATGGTAGCCCAGATCAAGGAAGTACACAGCAGACTGGGACGCTGCGTCGTTGCAGTCAGCGAAGGAATCCGCGACACGGACAACGTCGTATGGGCCAAGAAGATCAAAGAAGACGCAGAAGTTGATTCGCACGGCAACATCCAGCTCTCAGGTTCAGGAGCACTCGCAGACTTCCTCGCCGACAAGGTAAGAGAAGGCACAGGAATCGCCCGCGTCCGGGCAGACACGTTCGGATACCTCCAGAGAAGTTTCGCCGGACTCCAGTCAGAAACAGACGTAGACGAAGCCCGACGCTGCGGAAGGCAAGCTGTCATTTACTCACAGGACAACACAAGCGGTTCGGTAGCAATGAAAAGAACCGGCGAAGGCGAAAACTACGCCGTAGAACTCTTCCTGACCGACCTTGCAAACGTAGCCGAATTCACAAAAGAACTCCCCGACAACTTCATAAACAAAGCAGGGAACGGGGTAACACAGGCATTCAAAGACTACGCAACACCCCTGGCAGGAAACCTCCCAAAAACAGACTACCTCGGAAACAACACAAAAGTATAAACAAAAAAACTTTTGAACAAAACAAAGGCCTGTGGCAAAAAAAACACAGGCCTTTGTTATGGATTATGTATTTTGGATTGACTTTTGATCGCTTTTGACATACGATGCCGTCAGATAAGAATTTTTATTATAGGAGGCTAGCGTTGTATCTATTTCAGAAAAAAAAGGGGCGATACCATTTCTTTCTTTCTAGAATAACCCTTCTTATTTTTATTCTTATAATTATTTCATATTCAATTCAGGTATGGGCAAGTAACCCTGATTCAAGTAGCAACACCAATTCTATATACCCTCAATCATGCCTTGCACAATTACCATTAAGGCTTTATCCGAACGATACCGGCGGACTTGAACAACGCATTGGAGATCCTGTCAAACTAAGGCTAAAAAGAAGTTTTATTATTCAAACTGGCGACTCTCATAAGAGCAAAAATAATATCGTTGCAATTTACATAGGTTTACCAACCCCCGATCCGGCACATGACAATGTTGTTATTGAAGATATAAGCAGTGAAAAAGCTAATCCGGAAAATATGATTTTTTCATCTAAGCGTGACTCATTACTCGTTGAATATTTTGATGTTCATCCCGGATTTAAGGACGAGATTACAATAACCTTTAGCTTGGATCTTTATCGAAGGAAAGCAAACCTTTCTTTCTCCAAAGAACGGCCCTATGACAGGCAATCTCCCGAATATGTCAAATACATAAAATCCGTAAATGCAGAGCCAAATCAGAAACTGCAGAAACACTTAAAGCAAATCAGAGTTGATCCGAAAAAATCTGCAATTACCAATGCACGAAAAATATATCACTACCTTGGAAAGCAACTCCGATACGGACATTATGCTTCAAATGAAACGGTTCCTGATGATCTGTTGGATGGAGGCAAAGGTCATTGCGGAGTATATGCAGCATTCTTCGTGGCCATGTGTCGTGAGTCGGGAATTCCTGCTCGGCGATGTGCTGGTTTTCTGTTGGGAACCGATCCATCCGATGTAGAACAAACTACCGTATCGGCACATAATTGGGCAGAGTTTTATGTTGAAGGTATTGGCTGGATACCCGTCGATCCAATTATAGGTGACAAATCAGATGGACGCAAGAGGTACTACTTTGGTAACCTGGACAACGCTCATTTATGCATAAGCAAAGGGGGGTACCATGATCAACTTCCGATATGGTATAAAAAAAATGCAACGGGAGAGATAACATTTACAAATAACATTGATGATTTCAGGCCTGGTTTTTATCCCAATACAATACAAGGTGCACACCGATTACAATTCAGATGGGATAGGCCTATACAAATATCGGTTTTGAATAGTTATGGCGAAGCGAATATGCACGTTTTATCCCGAAAAGGCGCAATTCAAATGCCAAAGAAATGATAAGATTGGCCCAAAGAAGCCAATATCCCCGATCGAAACAACGATAATACCCGACCTGATCTCCCATTTAAGCAAACAAAGCATCCACAAACTCGCCCGGATCGAACTCCGCGATATCCTCCGGCTTCTCGCCCAAACCCACAAACTTAACCGGAATATCAAGCTGGTCCTTTATCGCGATAACGATACCGCCACGCGCCGTCCCGTCAAGCTTCGCCAGAAATATCCCCGTAACATCGATCGCCATCGTAAACGTCTTCGCCTGCATGATCGCGTTCTGCCCCGTAGTACCGTCCAGCACCAGCAAAACCTCATGCGGCGCACCCGGCATAGCCTTGGCAACAACGTCACGGATCTTCTCAAGCTCCTTCATCAGATTCGTCTGCGTATGCAGCCGCCCCGCCGTATCGAGTATCAAATAATCAACCTCGCGAGCAACCGCCGCCTGACACGCGTCAAAAGCAACCGCCGCAGGATCTGCGCCTTGGCTGTGCTTAACGATCTGCACACCGATCCGCTCCGACCATATCGTAAGCTGCTCAACCGCAGCCGCACGAAATGTATCGCAAGCCGCGACAATAACCTTCCGACCATCCTGGCTCAAAGTATAAGCAAGCTTGGCAATACTCGTCGTCTTACCCGACCCGTTCGTACCGGCAACAAGTATAACAGTGGGCCCGCTCGCCGCAACCCCAAGCCCACGCTCCTCATCGGGCCAGTAACTCTTGATATGATCCTTCAAAAAATCAACTACATCGTCGGTCTTCTCTATCTTACCGCTGCGATAAGACTCCCGAAGATCGGCAACAAGCATCTCCGTAGTCTCGACCCCGATGTCATCGCTTATCAGGATCTCCTCAAGTTCTTCAAGCAATTCCTCATCGATTTTCCGCCCCAATGTCAAAACAGAGGACAAACTCGAACTGATCTTGCTGCGAGTCTTATCAAGCCGATCCTTCAAAAACTCAAACGTTTTACCAAATATTCCCATAATAGCTCCGTCAAAATACGCTAACAGGCTAAGTTTCCCAAATATACACAAAAATTTCAAGCCTATAAATCGCTCATCGCCCGATTGTTATAAAAATTCGCAAAATTTATGCCTAACTGCCCAATATTTTCCTTTGACAAACACAAATATTGACGTTAAATTCTAAAAACCTGTTGGCCATGGAAGGCATTTCACAGAACCACGCGTTGTCGCTGGTTAATAAACGGATATCCCTGAGGTGTTTGCGCTTAATTCGTTCGCTTCGCGCCTGACTATTGATCGAATACTATTTGGACTAAGGCTATTACATTGGCGTCAGAGAATACGGCACAGATTTTTAAAAAAATACTCGACAGGGCCAAATCCCTGGATCCCGTCAACACCAGAAAATGGTTTGACGACCTGATCCCGCTCCAGTTCGACCACGGTCTCCTCGAAATAGGCTGCCCCGACGAAGCAACAACACAATTCATGCAGGACAACTGCCGACAGAATTTCTCAAAGGCGGCACAAAACATAACAGGACACCTCGTAAGCGTAACATTCACACAGACAAACGGCAAGCTTTCACAAAACAAAACAAAATCCTCGCCAGGCTCGGTAAAACTGCACCCCGACTATACCTTTGACAACTTCGTCGTCGGACCATGCAACCGCCTGGCACAGGCAAGCTGCATCGCGGTAAGCAACTCACCAGGAAATACATACAACCCGCTGTTCCTCTACGGAAGTTCGGGACTCGGAAAAACACACCTCCAGCACGCGATCTGCCACGGAGCAAAAAAAGACTCCCCGGACATCTCAATTAAATTCCTAAGCTGCGAAGAATTCGTAAACAATTTCATCAACGCAATCGAACAGGGAAACCTCCCGCAGTTCCAGAACCAGTTTAGAACCGTCGACATTCTGGTCATCGACGACATACAGTTCCTCCGCGAAAGGGAACACTCCCAGGAAGAGTTCTTCCACACTTTCAACGCACTCTACAACAACAGAAAACAGATCGTACTGACAGCCGACTGCGCACCGGCCGACCTCGAATGCCTGCAGGAAAGACTCATCAGCAGATTCAAATGGGGACTCGTCGCAAGACTCGACCCGCCAAGCTACGAAACAAGAATTGCAATTGTACAGAAAAAGGCACACCTAAGGGGACTCGACATCTCAGAAGAGATCGCAGAATACATCGCAACAAAGGTAAAGGCCAACATAAGAGAACTCGAAGGCGCCCTGACGATAATATACGCAACCGCCCAGACCTCCGATTCCCAGATTACACTCGACCTGGCAAAACAGGCACTCGGTGACAACGACGCCATCACTCACAAAAACATAACCATCACAGAAATTATCGACGCCGTAACAAGCTACTTCGACGTAAGGGTAACCGACCTCCAAAGCAAAAAAAGAAGTCAGTCGATCACCACGCCAAGACAGGTCTGCATGTACCTGGCAAGAAACCTCACAAGACACTCACTCGAAGAGATAGGCGGACACCTCGGAGGACGGGATCACACAACGGTACTCCACGCATGCGGAAAAATCGGCCAGCTAACACAAAACGACCCGCAAACAAGCCGCCAGATCAAAGAGCTGACAGAAACAATAAAGGGTCCCGCTTAAACCAGTATCGCCAAAGGCCAATACAACACTTCTGCCTTTACACCTTCGACCCTTTATTCTCAACGAGCCAAAACAACATAACGAGAATAATCCCCATGAACAAAAAGATATACTCGCTTCTCATCTTCTTCAAGCTCGTCAAAAATCGCATTAAACTCGCCAACAGAAGAAACCTTCCTGCGGTTGACGCTCAATATCACAACCCCTTCACGAAGCCTCTTCTGCTCGGCACTGCTGCCCTTAACAACCTTGCTAATCACAACCCCTTCATCGACATCGAGATCATACTTTTCCGTCAGCTCAGGGGTAATATCTTTAACTTCCAGCCCAAACTCACGTCCAACATCTGAAGAAATCCTGCTAAACGCCCGGCTCTCTTCCTGAGAACCGACCTCTATCTCCAATTTCACTTTCTTATCGTCGCGCCAAACCACAAGCCTGATCTCCGTACCCGGAGAAAGCATCGCTATCGAATTCCTGAACGTAAGATAGTTCGCCACCTCCTTACCGTCCAGTTCTATGATAACATCCTCTTTCTCGATACCGCCCTTATCCGCAGGAGATCCCTCAAGAACACCCGTCACAATAACGCCCCTGTTCTTTTTCAAACCAAACAGCTTCGCAAGATCGGATGAGATGTCCTGCGGATCCATCTCGATACCGATAAATCCGCGATCAACCTTGCCGAACTCAACGAGCTGATCCTTAATGTTCCCAGCCATATTAATAGGGATCGCAAAACCAATACCCATATAACCGCCGCTCTGGCTGAAGATCGCCGTATTAAGACCGATCGCCTCACCGTCGATATTCAGCAGCGGCCCCCCGGAATTGCCGGGATTGATCGCTGCATCGGTCTGAATAAAATCCTCATAACCGCCGGCGCCCGTTATCCCCAGATTGCTCCGCCCAGTAGCGCTTACAACACCGACAGTAACGCTCGCCTCTAAACCAAAAGGATTACCGACAGCTATCGCCCATTCGCCGATCTCAAGAGTATCGGAATTGCCAAGCGATATCACCGAAAGATCGGCACCCTCGATCTTGATCACTGCCACATCGCTCTTTTCATCAGAACCGATCAGTTCCGCTTCCATCTCACGACCGTCATGAAGAGTAACGGTTATCGTATCCGCCTCGCCTACGACATGATTATTGGAAAGAATATACCCGTCTTTGCTTATAATAAATCCGGAACCCTGACCAACCTGTTTCCGTTCACGCGGAACCTGGTACCGATAACGGGGACCGAAAAAATACTCGAAAAGCTCTTCCTGTTCCGGCGAAACTTCCCTGCCTTCGATGCTTTTTTCAACCTTAATTGAAACAACCGCAGGAATTGCCTCCGCCGCAACCTGCGCAAACGCCTTACCCGTACGACGCAGCATCGCAACACCGTTATCACCATTACCCTCATCAGCCCCAAAAACAGGGACAATAAATGAAAAAACCAGAAAAATAGCGACATTTTTAACCATACGATTATTCATGATAATCTCCCTAACAAAACCATAACTCAAGTTGAAAAATAAAAAAATTCACCTCCGGCCTCGATCAAAAAACGAAACCACGACTAATTTCTCGTCCTGAAAAACAAAATTTCTTGAATAATTCATAACCCTGTCCCAAAGAATTTGCATACAGAATATACGTAAAAAAAACCGATTTGTTCGCAAATCTCACACGCCAAAACACCCCAAAAACACAATTTGAACCCCAAAAAACACCGCCCCCCTGCCTGAGTTTTTCAGCGATTATTTAGGGTAGTTGTGTTGTTAGTTTTTTAGGATCCTCACGCTTGCATCGCAGGATAAGTTTTTCGCTTTGAATATCTGCAGATATAATTCGTATCTGCCTGTCGAATGCAGCAAACACAGGTTCGATCGGTTTGTTTTCAAGACAAGCTCCCGCAAGCATCGTTATGAAGGGTTCGTCAGGAAATTTTTCGGACTGATTTGCGAAAATCCCGGATGCCAACTTAGTCGCAAGCGGCGTAATATTCATAACACCGGCTTTTACTGTGCTGATGTTAAGATACAACATCCCGTCCGCTTGCAGTTTTGGTTCCGCCATAAATGTCGCAACAACAGGAAAACCGGCATAGTTGACCGTTGCCATAATCGACAAAGTTTCAGGCTCAAAAATAATTGCCGGCGAAGATATCGTAACACCGTTAACTTCCACCGGCCACGCAAGACCGGTAACTGCTTTATTTGTAATTATCTCGTTCATCTCATCCTGACTAACCGCAAGATCGAAGGGCTCGGCAAGTTGCGACTCGTTGTATATAGTCGCCACAATATCGCGGATAACAAATTGAGGGATCGAAGCATTAGGTTCCGGAACAGCAGACCGAACATAAGATTTGGGCACCTGCTTAAAAAGGATCAAAACGACAATGAACATACAAACAATTATCGAAAAAACAACTGCCAGTGTAACGACAAGGCGTTTTCGAAAATCAGATCTTCGGTTTTTATCTTTTTCTTCCAATTGAGCCCTCTAAATAACTTACAATTCAACCGTTACGTATAGCATAATCCACCGGCAAACGCTTTTTTGCCGCAAGCGAACAATTTTTCAGAACCCCCAATTATAAATTTACTCCAACTTTCAAAACAAGATGCCATTTTCTAATTCCAGAGCCAGGCTTTTTATCTTTTTCCGCCAATTATAAATTACTCCGGCTTTTGTATATTTAGAAACGGTATCTTAAAAATTGATTTTTGTTTTTTATCTTTTTCCGCCAATTGTAAATTAGCTGCTTGCCGATGAATACACATATGATTATAGTAACACACCTGTTAGAAGAAAACGTCATTAAAACATAATAACAAAGCAGTTAAACGAATTCATTGTTAAAATAATATCAGTAGTTTTAAAGGAGAGTAAAGTTGGCAAATCATTTTGGTGATCGTTTATGCGATGCCGTTGCGAGTAAGAACACCTCATTGGTAGTAGGTTTGGATCCGGTTTATTCACGTTTGCCGAAATCGATTCGTGATCATCCTTCTATGAATGATGAAAACGACGTTGGCGCTGCTGTAGACGCGATTTTTGAATTTTGCAACCGTGTTTTAAAAATTGTTGCCGGTGAAGTTCCGGCAGTGAAATTGAATATTGCTTATTTCGAAAAATACCTCTGGGAGGGTCTGGAGACGTATTATTCGCTAATTTCAGAAGCTGAGGCGCTTGGGATCGAGATCATTGGCGATGTTAAGCGCGGCGATATTGGTCATTCGGCAGCTAGTTATGCTGAGGGGCACTTGAAAAACTCGGAATTGGTCGGCCTTGAATCCACCATAAGTCCTGATGCTATAACGGTTAATGGTTTTGCCGGAGCTGACGGAATTTTGCCTTTTGCCGATATGGCAAACGATGAGGGCAAGGGAATTTTTGTTTGGGTGAGGGCTAGTAATCCATCGGCTGGGGTTATTCAGGACTTTGAAGATGGCGATGGGGTCAAGATGTATGAGAAGCTGGCCGAGGTTGTCGGCGAGATCGCTGGTGACGCAAGTCGTGTTGGCACAAAGGGTTACAGTAATGTTGGAATGGTTGTAGGCGGAACCAGCCCAGAGGCGACTACCGAGTTGCGTAAGAAATATCCTAACGTTTGGTTTTTGGTGCCGGGATTTGGTTCGCAGGGTGCGACGGCTGCCGATTGTGTTCGGTTCTGCAACAGCGATGGCAACGGAGCATTGATCAACGCAAGTCGTTCTATTATATATGCTTATGAGAATGAAAAGTATGTAGAGCAGTTCGGTGATGACTGGGAAAAGTGCATTGAGCAAGCAGTAATAGATGCAAAAGCTGACCTGGCTGCAGCGATGGTATAGCTTGATCCTGAAAGAAAATTTGAGGGCAACTGGGCCATATTCCGGGCTTGGTTGCCCTTTTTTTGTTTTGCATAATCCTGCATAAAAACGGGGGATAAGTGCGCACGTTTTGCATGGGAGTACAGAAAAACGCGAAAAACTGCAGCGTTTTGCGCAGTTTTGCAAAAGCGCGCAAAACGCTGCATTTTTCTGCAATTTTTTGCAATCAACGTTTTTTTG
>DAOVIC010000027.1 GCA_030671565.1 Anaerohalosphaeraceae bacterium | reverse complement strand
TTGCTGCAGAATCTTATAGCCAACGCTTTGAAATACCATAAGCCGCAGACACCCCCTGAAGTGTGGATTCGGGCTGATCAAGTCGTTGACAATATGGTTCGTATTACGATAGAGGATAATGGGATAGGAATAAAGGAAGAACATTACAAGGATGTATTTACAATGTTCAAACGTCTGCGCTCGAAAAGCAGTTACGAAGGGGCCGGTATCGGGCTTTCGGTATGTAAAAAGATTATAGAACGGCATGGCGGAGAAATCGGGGTTTCCTCGGAGTTTGGAAAAGGTACGAGATTCTGGTTTACGCTACAAGCAGCTAATGTTGAAGAGGTTGGAACAAACGAACAGAAATATGAAGACGTGTTAAAGATTGGTTAAAAGGGAGAGCAAGATGGATAATACCATAAAACTAGCAAAGATACTATTAGTGGACGATAGTTTATCCGATCAGAAATTGATAAAGCAGTCCTTTGCTGACCAAAAAATTGCAAATACCTTGTATACAGAAAACTGTGCTGAAGATGCTTTGGAATTCCTTGATGCGTGTAAAAATGGCGACATAGAAAATGAACTGCCCGATCTGATTCTGCTCGATCTGAATATGCCGGGTATGGGAGGCAAAGGATTTCTAAAGCAAATTAAGATGGATGAGTATCTCAATGCTATACCCGTCGTTGTTTTGACAACATCTGATTCCGAAATGGATATTCTGGAAAGTTACAAGTTACATGCAGCCGGGTATATTAAGAAGCCTGTGGATATAATGGAATTTCGGGAAATTTTAGCGGGGCTCCAGGAGTACTGGTTTGTTATATGCAAACAAATAACAAAAACAACTTCAACGATGGGTTTAAGATGAATTCAGAAAAAATAAATATTCTTCTCATAGATGATGATCGTGCCGATAGACGGCTGGTAAAACTTGCTTTGCAGGAGCCATGGCAGTCAGTGAATTATTCGCTCATAACGGCCCAAAATTTAGCAGAGGGTTTCGAAAAGCTCAATTGTAATGATTTCGATTTGGTACTGCTCGATCTTGGACTTCCGGATAGTTGTGGAATTGAAACGCTGAACAAATTCCTTCGGGCCTTCCCCGATATACCTGTAATGGTACTGACAGGTCTTGCCATTGAAGAGATCGGCATTGAGGCTATAAAGGCTGGTGCAATGGATTACCTGCTCAAAGATAAGCTTTCCCATGATGTGCTGAGACGGGCGATCCGATACTCATTTGAAAGGCGTCGATTAGAGCAAGAGCTTAGAAAGCATAATGAGCATCTTGAAGAACTGGTAAATGATCGCACTGCTGATCTTATGCAAGTAAATAAAGAACTCGAGGAAGCTAAGGAATGTGCTGAGCAAGCAAACCTCACCAAGAGCGAATTCTTAGCCAACATGTCGCATGAGCTGCGTACGCCGCTGCATGGAATTCTGAGTTTTTCCGGGTTTGGCGCTGATAAACATGCCACAATCAAGCCGGAAAAAATACTTAATTACTTCAATAAGATTTCTCAGAGTGGACGTACTCTCTTGAGTTTACTGGACAATTTACTCGACCTGGCAAAGCTCGAATCGGGCAAGATTACGTTCGAGATGAAGCAAACTGACATCGGTGCAATAGTCGTATCCCTCGTGGATGAATTCGAATCACTTTTTGCGAAACGAAACCTGACTATCCGGTATAACAATATGCTTTTCGAAGAGCAAGTAGTTGTCGATGCAGACAAAATCAAACAGGTGGTTCGCAATCTGCTTAGCAATGCGGTGAAGTTCTCGCCGGAAGGCGGGAATATTGAGATAGAAATGTGCCGTGAGGACAGTACGGTGACTGTGTCGATTAAAGATGAAGGTCCGGGCATTCCCAAGGATGAACTGGAAGCGGTATTCGATAAATTTGTACAGTCAAGCAAGACAAAATCCGGCGCTGGCGGTACCGGACTGGGACTGGCAATTTGCCAGGAGATTATAAATGCTCACAACGGACGCATCTGGGCTCAGAACAGACCGGAGGGCGGAGCAGTGTTTTCGTTCGAAATCCCAACATTCATAGATATCGGCATAGAGGGCAAGGCCGTGCTGGTCGGAGATGGAAATAAATGAAAAATATGACAATAATCGATCACAGGTACATAGTATGGATTAACCTTTCGGTAGATGACGTATTCCAGGGAGCAAAATCATGCAGATAAAAAAGAAAGTATTGTCGGTTGATGACAACCCTCTTAACAATGAGATCGTCGTTGAAATACTGGGGGACGATTACGAAGTTAGGACCGTTTCGACGGGGGAAGAGGCACTTGAAGAAGCTTTTGAGTTTCTGCCGGATCTTATACTGCTGGATATCATGCTGCCGGGAATCGACGGGTATGAAGTGTGTAGGCGGTTATGGGCCGACGAGAGACTTAGAGATACTATGATCATTATGGTCTCGGCGAAGAGGCTTTTAGAAGAGAGGGTCGAAGCGTATAAAGCCGGAGCTTGTGACTATATCACAAAGCCGTATACGAGGAAAAATCTTATGGAGTCGGTAGCGTTTTTGTGTGAAATATAAAGAGCAAAGAATGGAATTTGGTTGTGAGGTCCCAAAATGGAAAACTCAAATAAAATACTGGCGGTAGACGACGATGTGAGCAATGTGGAAATATTTGAGGAATTGCTTGAAGATGAGTTTAATCTGGCGACGGCTTATTCAGGGGAGGAGGCACTGGAAATCGCCGAGAAGTTTCAGCCCGATCTTATTCTGCTGGATATTATGATGCCGGGGATCGATGGCTATGAAGTGTGCCGGCGGCTAAGGGAAAATCCTTCTCTGAAGTATACAAAGGTTATAATGGTGTCGGCAAAGGCGCTTACTAAGGAACGGCTTGAAGGATATAGTGCAGGCGCCGATGACTATGTTACCAAGCCGTTTGACGGAGATGAACTGATTGCTAAAATACGGCCTTATCTCTATCTAAAAAATATCGAGCAGATGGAACAGATCGAGCAGGATTTTACCGAAATTGTTACGCATGAGATAAGGACGCCCGTTACTATCGTCAATAATATCATATCTAACGCTCAGGCGGATATCTTTGGAAAGATCACCCCGAAATTGAACGAACAGCTTGATGTGGCCAGCGATGAGATAGACAGAATTGCCAGGATCGTCAGTGATTTCTTTGATATAACCAAAATCGAAACAGGGGATATGGAACTAGATAAAACCGAATTCGATATTAAATCTCTGGTCATTGAAATTGTTGAGAAATTCAAGGTCAAGGCCGCAAAAAAGCGAATCGTTATCAATCACGATATGCCCCCGGGTGAAATTTTGATCTGCGGGGACCAGAAAAAACTTAAACGGGTTATGCAGTACCTGGTCGATAACGCCGTTAAATTTATCTATGAAAGCGGAACAATTTGTATTGGACTGCATGACATTGGTGACAAGATACGCATTGAAGTTGAAGATGACGGGCCGGGAATAAATACTGAAGAAACGGATGCGATCTTTAGCAAGTTTGTTCAGAAGATAAACAAAGTCGGACCGGGGCAGCATGGGACAGGGTTGGGTCTGCCGGTTGCTAAGGGAATCGTTGAACTGCACGGTGGAAGCATTTGGGCTGAAAACAAATCTGACGGTGGAGCTATATTTACTGTTGAAATCCCAAAACAGGCATAGCCCGAACCAAACGAGCGTCTTTCTCTGGTGCACATCCGCCCATTTGCCGCAACCAAACCGGCCTACCCGATTATGTCATAAAAGACCGCATCATCTGCCGAATAGTTATTCGCCGGGCCGGATAATTTCAAGTGCTCGTTGAAGAATACTCTGCGGTGTTTCGTTTTCAGCGATGTCGAGCCAGTTTACGTTTTTGAATGTTTTGAACCATGTTCTTTGTGACTTGGCGAATTTGCGGGTGTTTATTTTTATTCTTTCGATCGCCTCTTCCAGTGAAATCTCTCCGTTTAGATGGTCGATGATCTCTGCATACCCGATCGCACCGGCAGCCTGTTTGCTAAGTGGTTTTTCCTCGGCGAGCAGACTCTTTACTTCGTCGACAAGTCCGGCTTCGACCATTTTCTTTACACGCAGATTGATCCGGCTGCTTGCGTCTTCTTTCTGGCGTCGAAGACCGATTATCACCCAATCGTCTTGTGTTGGCTCAGCGGAGAACTGCTGCTGAAATGAACTAATGGGTTTTCCGGTAATTTCATATACTTCAAGTGCCCGGACAATACGTCTGGCATCGTTGGGATGGATCCTTTCGCCTGCTTCGGGGTCGACCTTGCTCATTTCCTCGTGCAGTTTCTGACTACTTTCGTCCTCGATCCTTTTTTTCAGCCTGTCGCGGATAACTTCATCGCTTCCGGGACCATCAAACAAACCATACAGCAGAGTCTTAATATACATAGCCGTTCCGCCCGAGATAATAGCGTTCTTGCCAGCATCCTCGATCGTCGCGATAATCTCGCGGGCCTTTTCCAGAAAAATGCCTACAGTGAACGAATCGCTGGGCTCGACGATGTCTACAAGGTGATATTTTGCAAGTTTTCTCTGCTCGACGCCGGGTTTGGCGGTTCCGATATCCATCCTTCGATAGACCTTCATCGAGTCAATGCTGACAATTTCACCATTGATTTCCCTTGCCAGATCAAAGGCAAGCCGCCCTTTACCGGACGCCGTTACTCCTAAAACTAGTATCTTCATGATAATATAGTACTCTCAGTTGAATTTTCCCGTTTGTTCGTAGACAAATGCTTTAGAATAAACAGTTACCGCCTGACTCGCGTAAATTTAATACCCTAAGGGGCATAACTTCTGTAATCTATGATATTTTATTGGCCTATCTGCCGAAAAAGTTATTATAATACAAAGTTCGGTTTAGGGAATATCATTTTTAAATGAAAGTGAATTCATGCAGCAAAAAGCGTATTTCGAAGGTGATTTCGGTGCAGAACTTGCTGAAATGGCTGGCAAGGTCAACGAGACACTTGCCGACGTCATGGGCAGGGGTGAAGATATTCACCAGGAATTAAGGTACACGATGAACTATACGCTGACCGCTCCGGGTAAGCGTATACGTGCTGCGGTCGTGATGTGGGCCTCTAAAGTTATCGCAGGTCAGGTAACAAAAGCTGCCCGAATCGCCGCCGCAGCCATCGAGATGGTCCACACCTATTCGCTGGTCCATGACGATCTGCCTGCGATGGATGATGACGATATCAGGCGGGGACTGCCCACTTGTCACAAGGAATTCGGCGAAGCAGAAGCAATACTTACCGGTGACGCGTTACTTACGATGGCCTTTGAGATACTTTCAAGCGATATCGAAGATGACTCAATGGCAAAAAGAATGATAGTAACACTGGCTAGGGCAGCAGGTTCGGCAGGGATGATCGCTGGCCAGATGGCAGACCTAAAGGGTGAAGAAACAGAGGGTGACCGTCAGCTATTAGAGTACATACACACGAATAAAACAGCAAAGATGTTTGCCGCCGCGACAACTATGGGAGCTCTTGCCGGGGGTGCAAACGATGAACAGATATTAAATTTATACAATTATGGACTGGGCATAGGGCTTGGTTTTCAGATCGCAGACGATATTTTGGATATGTCGGCATCGAGTGAGGATCTCGGCAAAACAGCCGGAAAGGACGCTACGGCAGGCAAGATCACATATCCATCAGTATTGGGAATGGTTAAATCGAAACAAATTCTTGGCAAAATTACCGAAGATGCGGTTGCTGCCCTGAAAGAATTTGGCCCGGAGGCGGATATTTTGAGACAACTGGCACTTGAACTGTTAAACAGAACCAGATAATCAATGCCGCCGGCAAGAATATCCGAGAAAAATGCAGATAGCAGTGGTTTACGCCGTGTGTAAAGAAAATACGTGGTTAGATTTGAATGCCTGTAGAGGTTTGGGTTCAGATTAGAGATTAATCAAACGTCACTTTGATCCGGCGTTAGTTTTGTAGAAAGATTTTTATGGCAAGGATACTTGACAGCATTAACAGTCCTGAGGGGCTTCGGCTTTTGTCGGTCGAGAAACTTACAGATTTGGCAGAGGAGATACGCCAGCTGATTACCAGTTGTGTAAGTCAGACAGGCGGACACCTTGCAAGCAATCTGGGCGTAATAGAACTTACAATAGCAATGCACTATGTTTTCGACTTTAAGAAGGATAAACTTCTTTGGGACGTTGGGCATCAGTGTTATGCGCACAAAATAATGACCCAAAGAGCAGATAGATTCGATCAACTCAGGCAGCAGGACGGTATAAGCGGTTTCCCTTCGCCTGATGAGAGCGAATACGATATCTTCTCCGTCGGTCACGCCGGAACAGCGATACCGACAGCACTGGGAATGGCCCTTGCCGCTCAGCAGAACGGAACTGACGAACGTGTTGTTTCGCTTGTAGGTGACGCAAGCATCGTAAACGGTATTTCCTTCGAGGCTTTAAATAACATGAGCCTTCTCAAAAGGCAGATGCTTGTGGTATTGAACGACAATTCGATGGCGATAGATGCTACTGAGGGCTCGGTTGCGAATTTTCTTTCGAAGGTCAGGCTTAGCCACACATACGAAGACCTGAGGAAAAGGACGGAAAACATCCTTGAGCATCTGCCCGTCATAGGCAAAAAGGTGGAAGGTGCGATTCACGGATTTACGAAAACATTGCGGATGGCAGTGACGCCGAACCGCTTGTTTGAAAGTCTCAACATCCCTTACTTCGGTCCTGTTGACGGGCATGATATCGGTTCGTTGATCAAGGTGTTCAAAGCGGTCTCAGAACTGGATCGTCCGTGTGTATTGCACGTCTATACCAAGAAAGGCCAGGGTTTCACCCCTGCCGGTGAGGATCCGAGTAAATTTCACTCTACCGGACCGTTTGATATAAACGGCCAGATCGAGCCGGTTGCCAAAACAGGCAAAACATTTACACAGGCTTTCAGCGATGCGGTCGTCGAAGTCGCAGAGAAAAACGAGCGTGTCATTGCGATAACCGCTGCGATGACCGACGGTACGGGACTTGCCGCTTTTCGCGACAGGTTTCCTGACAGGCTTTATGACGTTGGAATAGCCGAAAGCACCGCCGTTGACATCGCTGCAGGCCTTGCAAAAGACGGACTAAGGCCCATCGTATGCATTTATTCCACCTTTTTGCAGAGGGGTTTCGACCAGATATTCCAGGAGGTGTCACTGCAAAATTTGCCGGTGATTTTCTGTATCGACCGAAGCGGACTGGTCGGAAACGACGGGCCCACACATCATGGAATGCTGGATATCGGGTTTCTAAGGATGCTGCCAAATATGATCATCATCGCTCCTTCGTGCGAATCAGAGCTAAAAGCCGCACTTGATTTCGCCGTCAACGCAGACAAACCCGTTGCAATACGTTACCCGAAGGATTTCGTCAGTGCAGATACCGAGATGCTGGAAGCTTGCGGCAGTCCTTTTGTTTGCGGTGAAAGTCCTATAATTAAGCCCGTTGAAGGTAAATTTGCGATCGTTGCGGTAGGTAGTTGTGTCCAGGATGCCTTTAAAGCTGCACAAATGCTGCAAAATGAAGGTATTGATGCCGGTGTAATAGACGCAAGATTTGCCAAACCCATTGACGATAAGATAATAGACCTTCTTAAAAATGGTAAAACGATTATCACCGTAGAAGATCACAGTCTGGCATGTGGCTTTGGTTCGGCAGTTTTAGAGAAGGCGGCAGCGAAGTTTGCCGATAAAGAAGGTGGAAGGCCCGAAAAAATGAAAGGGAAAATAGTCACCCTCGGATGCGGCGACAGGTTCATAAAGGCGGCCCCAAGAAGCGTACAGCTTAGCGAGATAGGGATAAGCGCAGAAGCTATCGCCGAAAAAATACGCTGCCTTTCAGGACAAAAATAGCCAGGCAGGAAAAAGCTATGAAACCTAAACTGATAATATTTGGTGATCCGAAACGAAAATATGCTGAAGAAGCGGTTTCGAAATTCGTAGAATTTGCCAAAGATAAGGTCGAGATACTGGGAAACTGCTTTGGGGCGACCTGTTCGATGGATATCCTCAAAAAAGCAGATTATGCCATCGTCTTCGGCGGAGACGGTACCATTCTCTCTGCCGCGAGGGATCTCAGTCAGGCAAACGTCCCCGTTATCGGTGTAAACGTTGGAACATTGGGGTTTCTCGCCGAGTTCAGTGTCGATGAGATGATCCAGCTTTTCGACAGTATAGTTGACGGTCAAGTGCGAATCGAAAAAAGGATGATCACTAGGAGTTGCATTGAACGTACCGGAGAGAGGCGATCCTTCTCTACGGCGGTCAACGATATGGTCATCGCAGCCGGTGCGCCTTTCAACATGATCGAACTGAAGATAAAAGTCGACGGTCAGGCCCTTGCCGGTTGTGTCGGAGATGGTGTCATTATCTCGACACCGACAGGCTCGACGGCATACAACCTCTCTGCCGGAGGACCGATATTGTCAGGCGATCTGTCGGCAATAGTTATAACCCCGCTTTGTCCTCATTCGCTCAGTTTCAGACCGATTGTGATAAGTGCAGAAAGTGTAATAGAGGTAGAGGTTGTAAGGGTTAACGAGGGTACCACAATAACTCTCGACGGTCAGGTCTCGCACAAACTCTACAAGGGTGACGTGGTAATAGTAGAGAAAGACAAGGGTGCTTTTTTAGTGGTTAATAATCCGCTCAGGACGCAGTGGGATACGCTTGCGAGTAAGCTGAACTGGGCAGAAAAACCGAAGTATAAGACCGAACAGAACAACAGTTAAAAATGAAAGCTATAATGATGATGTCACAGGCACATATCGATAAGATGGCATTTAGGCCGGAAAAACAGACTGTTAGGATTTTTGTCGCAGTGATTTTGACAGCCCTGATGAGTGTGTCTACATCTCTGGCGGCAGAAAGTTATGCTGTCGGCAGCTCGCGGGTAAGGTCGCAGGTAAGGTCCTCTGTAGGGACGTTGAAAGGTCCGCCTACGAGTGTAAGGAACGAATTGGTTTCAAGGCCCCCCGACATTTATTTCGAGCGTAATCTTGGTATCACAGGTAATGTCGCGAGCGGACGCCATTTTAGAGGCGATGTGCCGTACTCTGCAGCCACGGATTTTCAGGCACCCCTTGGTTCTGCGACGCTGAATTCTTTTATAAGGCAATCGACGAGGACACCGAATGAATTGCTAATTCAGGGAAGGTCAATGCCATATTATCTTCCCTCTAAAACCGTGTCATCGATCAGGCGTGGAGGAGGATCGGGCCTGAAATCTCCTGTTATTCCCTCGCAGAGCGCAACGCCGGTCTATGAATCTCCCACTACCGTGCCCATGCTGGCTCCACCGCCAATAGTCGAACAGCCTATGCGTGGCAGAAAAAGACCCTTTTCATTCTATTCAGATGAGATTGCGATTAAGCTCTCAAAGAAGATCAAAGAAAACAATCTTCAGATCGTTGACGAACTGTTGTACGACTATGACCGCGCTGCAGAGATCAAAAGAATACTGAGAGAATTTGAACAGCGGGAAAACGAAGAGTTTGAAAAGGAAGTGCTCAGAAAACTTCAAATAGAAAAGCCTGAACTGAAAAAATCCGATCTTCAAATTTTCCGCGAAGAGGGCGTAATAGGCGAGTTGAAAAAAAGGCCTGAACTGGAGACCGAGAAAAAAACTCTTGAGCAGAAGACCGCCGAACTTACAAAGTTCATCGAGGAAGAACTGGGCGTAACTCCAAGAGAACGTAAGGCGGAAGTCGAAGATGGACTGGATGATTTAGAAACCAAACCGGATGAGCCAAAGCTGACATTCCAGGAGCAGTTGGACGAGATGATTCCCGTCGATCACAAACGAGCCATGGAATTACTGGGCGAGCACAAGGATTTCAACAGTCTTGCAAACGCCAAGTTTGCCACATACAGAAACCTGGCCGACGAATTCATGAAGGAGGGCAAATACTACGATGCTCGCGATACATGGAAACTTGCTGAAATATGGATCAAGGGGCATCCGGATACGGCGATGGGCAAAGGTGACGCTCTTTTTGCGGCAGGAGAGTACATCTCCAGTGCCTATTACATCGAGCAGGCACTGGCATACTCGCCTGAATATGCCATGCAAAAGACGAATCTGCTTCAATTGATCGATGAAGCAACTTTCAAAGCCCAAATGGGCGAACTGGTAGGCATATATAACATTTCAAAATCCTACAAACTTGGCTTCCTTCTGGCACATCTGAATTATCAGGATAACAAACTGGACAAGGCGGCAGAATACCTGGTGGCGATAAAAGAACAAATGAACCAAAGCCAGGCATATCGGTACCTAAAGAAAGCAGTCGAAATGGCAATAGCCCAAGAGGGCGATAAATAGATTGATTTCTTTTACTGACAACTCAGATATAAGCATAGAGCATATCCTTGGCCCCGAAGGCCTCGTCTCCAAAGCGTATGAAGGTTTTGAGGTACGCAACCAGCAGATCGAAATGGCCAAAGCTGTAAAATCCGCCTTCGACAACGAACACCATCTCGCAGCAGAAGCGGGAACAGGCGTTGGGAAAAGTTTTGCATATCTCATACCTGCCATACAAAAGGTCTGTCAGCAGCAGTGCAGAATAGTCATCAGCACATACACGATAAATCTTCAGCAGCAACTTATAAACAAGGACATCCCTTTCCTGGCAGATATACTTCCATTTGAGTTCGACGCCACTATTGCCAAGGGAAGAAGCAACTACATTTGCCTAAGACGACTCAAGTATGCGATGGACAGACAACGTACCCTCTTCGATGACCTCGGCGCAGAACTTGCGGCAATAAACCAGTGGACACAGAAAACAGAGGATGGTTCGTTAAGCGACCTTGCACAGCAGCCCTCGCTGGATGCATGGGATGCTGTCCAGAGCGAACACGGAAACTGCCTCGGCCGAAAGTGTTCCTTCTTTTCGGATTGTTTTTACTGGCGGGCAAGAAGGCGGCTTGAATCTGCAAACATTATCATTGCAAACCACGCTTTGCTCTTTAGCGACCTGGCACTGAAGGAGCAGTTTACGGGAATATTGCCCGATTACAGGTATGTCGTCATTGACGAAGCGCACAACATAGAGCACGTCGCCGAGGACCACTTCGGAATAAACCTCAGCAATTATACATTGACGTATCTCTTAAGAAAAATTTATAACCGAAGAACCAACAGGGGACTCCTTGCATTCCTAAATGCCGATGATGCCATAAGTTGTGTTGATGCGTGCGACAAGGCGGCAAAGGATTTCTTCAGGCAGGTCAAAGACTGGTATTCGCAATCGCCAAGAGAAGGATTTGCAACGTGTCCAAAGAATTTCGTCGAGGACACTCTCACCGATCAGCTCAGGCAGTTGAGGCTAAAGCTCGCCGAGCTTGCCAATAAATGCGAAGACGAAAATCAGCAGTGCGAATTCACACGCTATATCGAACGATGCAAAGACGTGGAGCTGGATTTGCAGAAGTTCCTCGCACAAGAGGAACAAGGTTCGGTCTTCTGGGTCGAAATGACCGGGAATCGCCGCCAGCGATGCGCACTAAGAAGCGCACCGATAAACGTAGGGCCCGATGTTAAAAGATGTCTCTTCGACAAATTCGAATCTGTGATAACAACCAGTGCGACACTAAGCTGCCATGGCATTCACGACAAGGCCGGCTTTAACTTCTTTGCCTCAAGAGTCGGGTTGGAGGATTTTCAGGCATGCTGTCTTGACTCGCCTTTTGACTACGAAAAAAATGTCACGATATATCTCGAAGCTGACATGCCGGACCCTAACAGCGCCGATTTTGTCCCCTCAGCCGCCGAGGCAATAAAGAAATACCTTATCAAAACAGACGGCAGGGCGTTCGTGTTGTTTACAAGTTATTCGATGCTCAAAAAAATGTCAGAGTATCTGGAAGACTTCCTCGCCGATAACGACATGGAATTACTCGTTCAGGGAGCAGGTACCGATCGCGCAGCCCTTCTCGAACAGTTCAAAAATGACGACCGAAGTGTCCTTTTCGGCACGGACAGCTTTTGGCAGGGCGTCGACGTTCCAGGCCAAAGCCTCTCAAACGTCACAATTGTAAAGCTGCCCTTTGCTGTGCCAAACCATCCCCTGACCAAGGGCCGCATCGATCAGTTGAAGGCTAACGGGGCAAATCCCTTCTTCGATTATCAGCTTCCCTCTGCGATCATCAAGTTCAAGCAGGGTTTCGGCAGGCTCATACGCAATAAAAGCGACAAGGGGATCGTTGTTGTTCTGGACAGCAGAATCACCAGAAAAGCATACGGAAGGCAGTTTATAAAGGCAATTCCAAAATGCAGGATTGAAATTGCAGGCGAAACAATGTAAATTATCGAAAAAGACGGCCCCCTTATTAAGGGGTAAGTAATAAAAATAAAAAGGAGTTGCAATGGCACTTTACATAAACGGTGAAATAATACGCGAAAAAGACATCAAGGAAGAAGCAGAACGCCTTCGACCGCATTATGAGCAGGTCTTTGCTTCCGAGGACAAAAAAGAAAAGCAGGACTACGAAAAGCAGCTCCATGAGTGGTCCAGAGAAAATATTATTGAACGTATCCTGCTCAAGCAAGCCGCAGCAAGGGACAAAGAACCGATTCCTGAAGAAGAGATCGAAAAGCAGTACAACGCCGCCGCCCAGCAGGCAGGAGGCGAAGAGCAGCTTTTGAAAAACCTCTCCCGCAAAGCTGACCAGCTCAAAGAAGACATCGCCGCCGACCTGAAACTCCAGCGGCTGATCATGCAAATTGCTGAAAATTCGCCAAAACCGTCAAAAAAAGAGATCGAAAAGTGTTACCAGGAAAATCCAGAACAATTTACCATCCCCGAAATGGTAAGGGCATCCCATATCGTCAAGCACCCCGAAGAGAATCAAAAACCTGAGAACCTCCGCAAAGAGCTTGAGAAAATACTTGCCGAGATAAAGGAAAAAGATAACTTTGCCGACATGGCATCGAAGCATTCAAGCTGCCCTGAAAACGGAGGCGATCTGGGATTCTTCCCAAAAGGCCAGATGGTCCCTGAGTTTGAAGATGTCGCCTTCAATATGGAACCGGGCGATATAAGCGATGTTTTCGAAACACAGTTCGGATTTCACATTGCCAAACTGACAAGCCGCCGATCCGCCGTACTCTGCCCACTCGAAGAAGTTACAGAAGCCATCGAAAAGAAACTTACGCAGGATGCCCAGCAAAAAGAACTGGAAAAGTTCGTCGATGCCGAAAAGAAAAAAGCAACCATAGAAGAAAAATAACAAACCTATCTGTTATTCATAAGCGTTTTCTGCCTCTTTCTCACTGGGCACCTTAGCGAATTTTACAATTAAGAATATGGTTGATATTGTTGTGTATGCCAAAAAGACGCCAAGGGAAGTTATAAAGAGAGGCATCGATAATTTACCCGTCCCGTCGAGATTTGCTGCAATAACCAGTTGAAAAACACATAGAAGGAAGACAAGCGTAGCACCGCCAAAGGCAAGCATCCAGTTGCTTATATAATTTTTGGTTTCAGCGCACCTTTCCGCCCCAAGCCAATAATTCTTGTTCGGCAGGTTCAAAAACTTACTCGGTAAATATCGTATCATCA
>DAOVIC010000100.1 GCA_030671565.1 Anaerohalosphaeraceae bacterium | reverse complement strand
CCGGTTGGTGTTGTGACAGCACTGGTGGGCGGACCGTTTTTCCTTTTCCTTCTGGTCAAATATTCACGAAAGGTAGGATGGTAAAATGGCGACGATAGAAGTAAAGGGGTTGTCGTTTGGCTATGGCGAGATGGATGTGCTGGGCGATATGAGTTTCGGCATTTCGGAAGGAAAGTTCGTTGCGATCGCCGGACCGAACGGAGCGGGCAAGAGCACGCTGCTGAATCTTCTGGCGGGATTGATGCGGACAGACCGCGGTGCAATAAATATCGACGGTGCGCAGATAGGTTCTTATGCAACAGATGAGTTGGCGAAAAAAGTGGCACTTGTCGGGCAGGAATTCGTTCCGGCTTTTGGCTTTACGGTGATGGAAGCAGTAATGATGGCCAGGACGCCGTATTTTGGTGCGATGGGATTTGAGACAGAGATCGACAGGAAGATCGTGCATGAGGCGCTTGAGTTGACGGAAACCGCTGAGTTTGCAGACAGAGAACTTGCACACCTTAGCGGTGGTGAGCGGCAGAGAGTGTTTATCGCCAGGGCGCTGGCACAGGATACGCCGATACTTCTGCTTGACGAACCTACCAGCTTTTTGGACCTGCGTCATCAGGTTGGTATATATGACCTGCTTAAGCGAATGCAAATTGAAAGAAATAAGACGATCGTATCGATATCACATGACCTCAATCTCGCAAGCCAGTATTGCGATGAGGTACTTCTGCTTGGCAATGGGTGCCAGTACCATACTGGATCGGCTGGAGAGGTTTTTACTGCCGATAATATCGAAAAGATTTTTGGTGTTAAGGGCTTTTCGGGAAAGATCGGGATTGAGAGTTTCTTTATTCCGCTCGGGGGTATGGCCAAAGACACAGGAAAGACAAGCGAGGGCTAGGCAACTTAAGCCCTTTAACCATAAGGGCTTACTGAAAAAACATAAGTCTTCTGCTTATTTTTATCCTGTTGAAGTATTTTCTTGCCATAAATTAGCCGATGTTTGTATAATACCGGTTCGCATTTTTTAGGGAAACCGCCTGAGGCACTAATATTTAAGAAGGTACCCTGAAAAACTGCTCGCCGGCGGCCGAAAACGCGTTTATCAGGCCTTTAAGGACATTGGTAACGGCGAAATAGTAAGTTATTCAGAATGTTCAAGGGTTAGGAAAGGCTCATAAGTGGCTAAGAAAGCGAAGAAGAAAACTACGACCAAAAAGGCTGTGGTGAAGAAAAAAGTTGCCCGCAAGAAAACGGCGAAGAAAAAGGCTACAGCTAAAAAGAAGGTTGTAGTTAAGAAAAAAGCTACAGCTAAAAAGAAGGTTATAGTTAAAAAGAAAGCTGCAGCTAAGAAGAAGAAAGTCTCTCCTCTAAGCGCCCGCGAGATAGGGCATTTTCGTGAACTGCTGTTGCAAAAAAGACGCGAAATCATGGGTGATGTTAGCTCGATTGAAAGCGGTGCACTGAAAAAATCACGTATGGATGACGCCGGCGATCTTTCGAGTATGCCGATCCACATGGCAGATATGGGGACGGATAATTTTGAACAGGAATTTGCACTTGGACTGATGGACAGTGAACGCAAACTTCTGAGAGAGATCAACGCCGCACTTGGTCGCATCGTCGATGGCGGATACGGTATTTGCGAAGGTACCAGCAAAGAAATCGGAAAGGCACGTCTGGAAGCTAACCCCTGGGCTCGGTACTGCATCGAATACGCGACCATGGTTGAAAAAGGTCTGATCATCGAAGGTGAGAAGATCTTCGAGGAGGAAGAGGACGAAGAACCGGACGATGTGGTTGACGATGACGACGATGATGAAATCGATGAAGACGAAGAGCGCGACCGAGCTCTGGATATTCTTAATTACGTCAATGGTGACGATGATGACGAAGAAGAAGAGGAAAAGTTGTAGGCCAAAGATAATGGTTTATTAATGGAAACGACCGAAAGCCCGTAAAGCAGATCGCGGGCTTTTTTTATCCGAACAGGTTTTACAATGGAATTCAAATGCCCTACATGCGATAAGGTTATACCTTCTACAACAACTATGAAGGACGGTAAAAAAAAGCTTAACTGTAAGTTTTTTCCTTTCTGCTGCGAACGTTGTAAACTAATCGATATGGGCGCGTGGTTTGACGCTAAATATGTTATACCAGTCGGTGAATAACAGTTTAGGCATCGCTTTTTTAACGCAACTGAAGTATGATTGTCGATATTTTATTCGCAGCTTTACGCGTTTTCTAAGACGAGGACATAGATGAGTGCACCGGAAACAGATCGTCTGAGGCGATACTGGGACACACTGGCGTTTACGCGTCTTCTTGCAGCTTTCAAGATGGCTGTGGGTCCAGCGAAACTGGTGACGGCCTTTTTAGCAGTCGCTTTGCTGTTTGTGGCAGGTTCGGTCATGGATCTTTGTATGACGGCGAGCTGGCCGCAGAGTCGCAGTTGGACGACCGTCAATACATTGTGGACGGCATCCGAATGGGACAATTCCGCCGAACTGGAATTCTACCTGTCAAACAGCGACAGGACGATGAATGAACTGGATTCTTTCAGCAAAGGGCGAGGCGTTTTTTATACACTGTACACTTACGGTGATGTCAGGTTTAATGCCGGGGCAGTTGCGTTGCTGAACCGCGAACTTCCCAATATGCTAAAACATATATGGCTTTGGGTTCTTAGTTTTTTTTGGGCAATGCGATATCACCCGATCTACTCTGTTATATTTCTTACAATCTCAACGGCGATAATGACTCTTGCCGGCGGAGCTATCTGCCGGTGTGCAGCTCTTGAGTTTGCACAGGGTGAAAAAGCGGGACTTAGCGAAGCGCTAACATTCGGATGGCAGAAATTTGCTGAGTTTCTTACGGCTCCTGCCATTGCGATAGGTATCATTCTTTTTTGCGGTGGCGTGATCCTTGCCGGAGGTCTTGCGGGCAATATCCCGGTTGTTGGAGAAATCTTAATTGCACTTTTTGTTCCTATTGCGCTGGTAGTTGGAGTTATAACGTCGCTTGCCCTTATTGGTACCGTGTGGGGTCTTGGTTTAATGTATCCTGCAATAGCGTACGAAGGTTCGGACGGTCTTGATTCGATAAGCCGCTCTGTCGCTTATGTGTTCGGTATGCCTGTTCGACTTTTCTTTTATTACTTTGTAGCCTCGATCTACGGAGCAGTTTCTTATCTTTTTGTGCGTGGTTTTGCCTTTCTGTTCCTCATCATCACCTACACCCTTCTTGAAACAGGCGTTTTTAATGCAGATGGCGGGCCGAGCCGGCTTGAAGCTATCTGGTCGAAACCGGAATTCTTTCGTCTGCTTCATATGAATCCTGAACTGACGTTTACTATGATGCAGACTATTTCCTCTGTCATTATACATTTTACAATCCTTATCGTGATCGGTTTGTTAATAGCGTTTGTCATCAGCTTTTACTTCTGCTCCTGCACCATTATATATGCACTGATGCGAAAAAGAGTCGATGGCACCGAAATAAACCGGATATATGTTCATCTTGATCAAGTTCGAGACGAACATCCCAGCGAAAATCCATAACAGTTGACTTATGTCCTTGTCATTGTTATAATTACGTGATATTATTTATCCCTTTTTTCAGTGCCATAAACAGGAGTTTTTTGGAATGCCAGAGGCAGATCAAAGTAAGCATACTAATTCAAAAATTGCCGGCAAGGTATCAGCACGAGCTATTAACACTCTTATGTATCATAGAAGAGCTGCCATCGTTCTTACGCATATACTGTCCTTTTCCTTATCATTATTCCTGTCTTTCCTTTTGATAAACAACATGCGTTTGGAAAAAGCGTGGCTCGGTTACAACTTGCCTCTGATGCTGCTGTTTACAATGCCGATAAAGCTCATTGTTTTTGGGTTATTCAAGCAATACCGCGGATGGTGGAGATATGTGGGGATATCCGATCTGTTACAAATCGGCAAAGCTTCGCTTGTGAGTACGGTTATCATAGTCGTTTTCTGGTATGCCGGTCATCAAATTGAATTCGTTCGTCTTCGTCTGGGCAACATCGACCGAAACGCAGATGCCTTGATAATGCTTGACTGGCTCGCGACAATCATGATCCTGGCCGGTATGCGTATGCTGGTACGGATGTATCACGAGGAATTCCGTTCAGAAAATGGGGCTGGGTTGAAGCGATTTTTGATCGTTGGGGCCGGTGATGCCGGCGAAGCCCTTCTTCGCGAGATCATGCGTATGAAGGTCGAGCAATACGACGTAGCAGGTTTTATCGACGACGACCCCCGCAAGCAAGGGATGAGTATACATGGGGTAAGCGTACTTGGAACAGTTGAAGAACTGCCCAAAGTTTGTGTCAAGCATAACATTGAAGAGATTGCTATTGCGATACCCGGTGCCAGCCACAAAGAACTGCGTCGTGTGGTTCAGATATGCCAGGGAACCAAGGTACGTTTCAGTACGGTCCCTTCGATAACCGATATCGCGACGGGTAAGTTGAAGGTGTCGCAAATTCGCGATGTTGACATCTCTGACCTGCTTGGGCGTGATGAGGTTCAACTTGATCTGGATCTTATCGAAAAGTTTTTGAAAGACAAGGTTATCCTTGTAACTGGAGCAGGCGGGTCGATCGGTTCTGAAATGTGCCGGCAAGTTTGCCGTTTTAGTCCGAAACAACTGCTGTTGATCGAACAGGCCGAAAATCCTCTTTTCTTTATCGAACGAGAATTGCGAAACCAATTTCCCGATGTTCCGCTGGTCCCCCTTATTCGCAACATCACGAATTATGAACGTATTCGGCAGGTTTTTACCGACTATCGTCCCGAAGTTGTCATTCATGCCGCAGCACATAAACATGTGCCGCTAATGGAACAAAACCCAGGTGAGGCGGTGATAAATAATATCATCGGTACGAGAAATCTTGCCGATGCCTCCAATGAAAGCGGCAGTGCTGAATTCGTCATGATCAGTACAGACAAAGCGGTAAATCCCACGAGCATCATGGGGTCAACCAAACGGATTGCCGAGATGTATACACAAAATCTCAACCGCCGCAGCGATACGCATTTTACCACGGTTCGTTTTGGTAACGTTCTTGGTTCGAATGGTTCAGTAGTCCCGATATTCAAGAAGCAGATCGCCGCGGGCGGTCCTGTTACCGTGACTCATCCTGATATGGAACGTTATTTTATGACGATCCCTGAAGCAAGCCAGTTGGTTCTTCAGGCAGCGACAATGGGTAAAGGCGGTGAGATATTCGTACTGGACATGGGCGAAGCAGTAAAAATAGTGCATCTGGCGCGAGAGTTGATCACCCTGAGCGGATTTAGGCCCGACGAGGATATCGACATCGTCTTTAACGGAATGCGTCCGGGTGAGAAGTTGTTTGAAGAGCTTTCTATCGAGGGAGAGGACATGCTGCCTACGAGGCATCCAAAGATCGCAGCATGGCAAAACAAGCCGGTTGACCGGGCAGTGCTTCATAATTATATCGAAGAAATGGTCCTTGTCGCAAAGAGTCAGGACCACAGCAAAATTGTCTCGGTAATCAAGAAATTGATCCCTGAATATATCGGCGATAAGACGAACGGCTGACGAAAATATATGCCGTGACGCATCCGTTATTGCAGCAATAAAAAAGCCCGTCATTAGACGGGCTTTTATTTTTTCTATCGTCTTGCAAATACTACTGATCCATGGAGTCTCTCGGATGTGCATGATCATAAACCTCTTTGACCTTCGAGGTTGTCATATGCGTATAAATCTGGGTAGTCGAAAGTGACTGATGACCCAAGAGTTCCTGGACACTCCTTAGGTCGGCGCCATTATTAAGCATGTGCGTTGCAAAACTGTGCCTTAGGGTGTGTGGACTGATGCTGGGGTCGAGGCCGGCTATCTCAAGATATTTGTCCATCTTTCTGCGAACACTTCGAACGGAGAGTCTTTTGCCATGCTTATTGGCAAAGAGTACTTTACCGTCGAAATTGCTGTCATTCTGCATTCTGCGATTTCTGAACTCGATGTAATGCTGAATTGCCTGTAGAGCACTGGACCCTATGGGAGATATTCTTTCCTTCTTACCTTTTCCTCTTATATGGATGACCTCTCCAAGGAAATCGACGTCTTCCATATTCAACGCGACGATTTCACTTACTCTCATTCCGGTACTGTAAAGAACTTCCAGAATTGCCCTGTCCCTTGCTCCGAGCCAATTGTCAGTAGGGGGTGCATTCAAAAGCCTCTTAACCTCTTCATATTCAAGAAATCGCGGGAGCTTCTTTTCCTGTTTTGGGGTCCTTACGGGATTGACAGGATTAGAATCTATGTAATTTCGTCTTACGAGAAACTTGTAGAAACTCCTTAGAGTTGCGATCTTTCGAGCCATTGTAGACTTTGAATACTCCTGGCTTGAAAGACTTGCCATGTATCGGCGAATTGTATCCGTGTCGGCTGCCAGAATAAGAGACTTCAGCGAAACCTGAGTTTCAGTGACAACTGCTGTGGCTGGCTGACTATGGTCCGATGACCACGGATTGTTTTCCGTAGAGTTCATTCCGCCTTCTCCCTGCGCAGATTGGCCGGAAGATGTGCTAAGAAAACCACCAAACTGGATCAGATCGGCTCCGTAACACTTGGCAGTATGTTCTGAAAAGTGTTTCTCAAACGCCAGATAGTTCAGGAAATCCTGATAAAGTATGCAGTCCTTCATAATTGTTACCTTAAATACAAGTCGTTAACACATATATTGTAAGCT
>DAOVIC010000163.1 GCA_030671565.1 Anaerohalosphaeraceae bacterium | reverse complement strand
GCAGGTTATCTCTTTTCAGCAGCGGTCGGAATATATATAATGCTGCACCAGAGAACGGTACGAAAAAATGATTAAATACGACTTGCACATACACGTTAAATATTGCGGACACGCCCCCGGCATGGAAGTTGCGGCGATCCTGAAACGTGCCGAGGATATCGGCCTTGAAACGATAGCGTTTACCTGTCATATCTTCAGCGAAAAGGACCTCGCGATGCTTACGCAGGTACGCGGCGATATTGAAAAAGCCGGCACGGATCTGCACGTCATAGTCGGCGCAGAGGTAGATGCAGACGGCGAGTATTACGATGGCAGGCTTGTAACGAATAGATTCGACACAATGGATTACGTCGTCGCAAGCATCCACTACATCCCGGGCGTTGGAATACTGCCCGACTCCCCTGCCGACAACCCGCTTACAGACGAAGTCTTTTTTGACAGATGGCGTTCAACGGTTCTCGGACTTCTCTCGCACGAAAAAGTAGATACCTTCGCTCACCCGGGAAGACTTTTGGCAACCAGCTGCGATCTGGAAGTTTTCTTTGACGATGCACTTGGCGTATTCGAAGAGGCCGCGAAACTGTCGGCAAAGAATAACATCGCATGGGAAATAAACGAGCTGAACGAAAAAAAGATTCCAAAACGGTATCACGCCAGATGGCATGAGATTTATAAGATAGCGTTCGACGCAAAGGTTCGACTTGTCTATGGTTCCGATGCCCATTCACCGGACGCGGTTGGAACCTATGAGTTTACGGAATACCTGCTCAAGCAGCTGCCTGACAGTTGCCTAAGCTCGCCACAGGAGATCGGATTATGACAGAATACGGAAATATCATTCTCATCGGAATGCCCGGATGCGGCAAAAGCACAGTCGGTGTACTGCTCGCAAAAACGCTCGGCAAAAACTTCCTCGATACCGACGTTCACATACAGGCGGCGCAGGGACGCAGCTTGCAGGACATCATAGATACCGACGGCTTGGAGAGTTTTTGCGGGATAGAAAGCGACTACCTGCTGACGCTAAAACAGACAAACACGGTGATAGCAACCGGCGGAAGCGCGGTGTACAGTACGATCGCGATGGAGTTTTTAAGGTCGATCGGTGTTGTCGTATTCCTCGACATCTCAGTCAATGAGATAGAAAGACGTTTGACAAACCTTGCCGTCCGAGGCGTGGTAATGGACCCCGGCGAAAGCCTGCAAACTCTCTATGAAAAAAGAAGAGACCTCTACAAACAGTTCGCCGAAGTAACAGTAAACTGCGACAATCTCGGTCACGAAGAAACAATAAAAGCGATAATCGCCGGCATAAAAAAATAAAGCCAAATACGGACTCGTTGCATTTGCCTTTATTTCATCATTAAACATTAAACATTTCAAAGCCCCCAGGCTTCGGCGAATTTTTCGAAGCTTCTGTCGTATGTCTTTTCTGCATCAGGCGGGAAACAGCATCCGGGCAGCTGCCTGCTTTTTAAGTGGTACTGTATACATTCACAGCAGACACCCCTTTTGTCGCAGCTGGTATATGTACAGCCGCAGTCTTTAGAGTTTTCTTCTTTTTTGCATTCCATGATTTTCTCCGTAAAAAAAATGGCGCCGAAAGCAATGCCCCCGGCGCCACGATAAAATTGACAAATAGCCTCGGCCAAAAGCCGAAACCTTAATTTTGCAATTTATTCCGTAAGCTTCGCTGCAACAAGATCGCCAACTTCGCTCGTTGAATATCCCATTTTACCGGCAGCCAGTGACTTCAGCTTTTCACCTGTGACGAACTTCACTGCATCCTCGATTTCCTTGGCAGCTTGTACTTCGCCAAGCGTATCGAGCATCATCGCCATCGCACATACCGCCGCCAACGGGTTGATGACACCCATGCCGGTATACTTCGGTGCGCTTCCGCCGATAGGCTCGAACATGCTCACGCCTTCCGGGTTGATGTTACCGCCGGCTGCGATTCCCATCCCGCCCTGCGTGATAGCACCGAGGTCAGTGATGATGTCGCCGAACATGTTGCCGGTTACCAGCACGTCAAACCATTCCGGGCTCTTCACCATCCACATGCAAGTCGCGTCGACGTGGTAGTAGTCACGGCGGATATCGGCATACTCCTTCTCGCCCATCTCATTGAAGCCCCTTTCCCAGAGGTCATAGATATAAGTGAGGACATTAGTCTTGCCAACCAGGCCGAGAGTATTTTCTTTGCCAACACCGCGGGCCTTTTTGCCGTGCTTCCGGGCATACTCAAAAGCATACTTCAGACACCGGTCAACCTGGAAGCGATTATAAACTGCCGACTGCACAGCCACTTCGTTAGGAGTACCTTTCAAGGTAAATCCGCCGGTTCCTGTGTAAGCATCGCCGGTATTTTCACGAACTACGACGTAATCGATGTCTGCAGGCGTCTTGTCTTTAAGGGGACAGTCAACGCCGGGGAAAAGTTTCACGGGACGAAGATTGATATACTGATCGAGCTCAAAACGAGCCTTCAGCAGGATGCCCTTTTCAAGAATACCGGGAGCAACGTCAGGGTGACCGATCGCACCAAGCAGGATAGAATCGAACTGACGAAGGTCTTCCACACCGCTGTCGGGCAGAGTCTCGCCTGTCCTCATATACCGTTCCCCGCCGAAATCAAACTCTGTCTTTTCGACTTTAAAACCAAACTTAGCCGCCGCCGCATCCATAACTTTAACAGCTTCAACAGTAACCTCAGGGCCCGTTCCATCACCACCCATTACAGCAATCTTGTAAGTAGACATCTAAAACTTTCCTTTCTTCGTTTTTAATTTATCCGCGTAATCCGCGGATAGTTTTTATTGTTTCTTAATATGCTTCAAAAGTCCGCCGTCTTCGATGATCTCAACCGCAAAATCAGGCAGCGGTTTAAATTCAATATCTGTTCCCTGCGTTTTATTTTTTATAATACCGGCCTTGTAGTCGATTTCTATATCATCGCCGTCGTTGATCTTTTCCGGAGCATCGGGCAGCTCCACAACATAGAAGCCGCAGTTAATGCAGTTGCGGTAAAATATGCGGGCGAAAGTTTGCGCGATAATAGCGCCGACATTAGCACCCTGCAACGCCCAAACGGCATGCTCGCGACTGGACCCGCAGCCGAAGTCGTTACCGGCAACGATAATATCACCGGCAGAACATTTATTAACAAACTCAGTATCAAGATCTTCCATACAATGAGATGCAAGCTCAGCAACATCGTCAGTATTCAAATAACGAGCCGGAATGATCTCATCGGTATTAATATGATCACGCTTATAAACATGCGATTTAGCCATAATATTCCTTTCAAATCCGAAATCCGAATTTAAGTTTTTCTGTTAAATATAGTTTCTTGGATCTACCAGTTTTCCTTCTATCGCACTAGCCGCCGCAGTTGCCGCGCTTGCCAGATATACACTGCTCTTTGGCGAGCCCATTCTGCCTACGAAGTTTCTGTTTGTCGAGCTTACGCATTTTTCGCCGGCTGCGAGGATTCCCATAAATCCGCCCAGGCAAGCTCCGCATGTCGGCGCAGAAAATACGCATCCCGCATCGTAGAATATTTCCGCCAACCCTTCGTCGAT
>DAOVIC010000078.1 GCA_030671565.1 Anaerohalosphaeraceae bacterium | reverse complement strand
TATGAAACGCCGCGGTCCTTGATCTGCTTTGCAGCTTCTTCGTCGATCAGGGTTCCGTTGGTTGATATAACAGTTCTAAGTCCCTTGTCGCCGGCATAAGAGATAAGGTCGAAGAGGTCCTTTCGCATCATGGGTTCGCCGCCTGAGAACAATACGCTCGGTACGCCGAAGTCGGCGAGGTCATCCAGCACAGCCCTTGCGTCGTGGTTTGAAATGTCGTTGCAAGTTCTGTCTGCTCCGCTGTCGTTGTAGCAGTGGACGCATTTTAGATTGCATTGCCGGGTTATGTTCCAGACGACGATGGGTCGTCTTTGGGCCGCGGTTTTTGGTACAACGTCTCCTTTTCGCTCGCCGGAACCGGTCATGCCGTATCTTAGCCAGTCTCCGGGCGTTATCTGGTCGCAATAAAGTTTGGTAATATTGATCATGTTTACAATTCTGTTATTAGCAATTGCCGGTTATATAGGTTGGCGGTACTTTTTTAAGTTCCTCAACGGTTTCAAGCCCCTGGTACTTGTCAATACCGCAGGCCGCGGCCATTTGTTCGACCGTTGCCTTAAGTTGCTCGCAGGTTTCGTCATGGACCATAGTGTACAGATTAAATGGCCATTTGTCACTGGCGGGGCGTTGATACGCGTGTGAAACTTCCCGGAAAGCTGCCAATGTCCGGCCGACCTCTTCGATACGTGCGGGGGGAACCTGCCATACGACCATCATGGAGGCAGTTAAACCGAGCTGAAAATGACTTACTATGGCGCCGATACGGCGGAGGATACCGGTTTGTTTCCAGCCGTTCAATACGTCAAGAAGCTCGTCGGCAGATATACCGGCCTGGTTTGCCATGTCGGCGTAAGGTGTGGGGGTTATCGGCATGCCGTGCTGAATGACCGCAAGTACCTTCTTTTCGATGTCGCTTAACTGTGATTCCATGGGCTGTACAAAAATTAAAATTCAGGGCTCTGTTAAAGATTTTAATATATAGGTTCCCTATAGAGCTACCCTATAGTTTTCACCTGACATATGCAAGCAATTATACACAAATGGGGCTGATAAAGGGCCTTCGGCAACACGAAACGGAATTGACAGCGAAACACTGAAAATCTTACGACTATACGCGGGAGAGGGAATAGGGCGGCAGGGACGGTTTTTGATGCTGCTTTTCGTTACTGGTTGTGACTAATGCGTCGAATATCCGGGCTTTTGTTACGACTCCGATCACCTGGCGGTTATCGTCTATTACAGGAAAGCACGAGACGTTTAACTGGCGTATTTCGTTGAGTATAGTTATGAGCTGAGTTTCGGATCCGATCGTATGCACCGGTTTGCTCATCACCCATTTGACCCTGATCTGAAGCGTGGCATCATCCAGAGGCCGTCGCCATTTTGCAAACTGCGGCTGAAGGTAGAGGCTAAGTGCACCCTTAAGGTCAGACTTCGAGACAATGCCCTCAATAATTCCGTTTTCTCCAACAAGCATATACCTGGTATCCTGCTGCTGCATTTGCTTAAGAGCATTTTCAACGCTGTCCTCTTTACTGCACCATGCAATATCGGCTTGCATCATATCGTGTGCACGGACCGACAAAAGCGAATCAACCGATCCAGGCAAAATAGTTTCGTTTGCGGTTGAGCGTTTGCGGTCCTCTTTCGCGTCAAGGCCATCACAGTCTAAGAACTCAAGATGTTTGGCCTTATCATTAGCTTCCTGTCGAATCATTGCAGATGCAGTGTCATTTTCATGTGCATACAGTTTAGCTTTTTCGATGGCCTGCTCAGATTCCGTCTTGATCGCAGCCATTTTTTCAGCGAAGGATTCTACCTTATCTTCCATGTCGAGCTTTATCTTCGCCCGTTCCTGAGCTTCTGTGATCAGGAGCTTTTCGATCTGGGCCCTGGCTTTAATTTCAGTTTCGGCTTTGGTCTTCTCTTTGGCTCTGGCTATTCTTGCGGCTATTTTATCTTCTTTTAATTTCAAAGTAGTTTCAAGTCCGGTTTGTTTTTTTATAACTTTACGGAGTTCGCTTTCAGCTTTTTCCTTCGCTTTGCACTCAACCTTAAGTTGAATCTTGAGCTGTTTCAATTCATTGGCATAACTGTCCGATTTATTTGTTGCGTTTGCGATTGTTTGCTGCATTTTTGTTTTGAATTTGGCGATTTTATCATCGGCCTTTTTCTTGGCATTTGCGATCGATTTTTCTGCTCGTATGGTTGCTTGTGCAACTTTTTGGTCAGCTTTTAAATTGATTTTAGCGATGTCTGAATAATGCTGAGCAATAGCGGTGTCAGATTCGGCCTTAATTTTTTCAGCCCATTTGTGTGCAAGATCGGCTGCAGTTTTTTCTTTCGCAATAGCTTCATTTGTCTCGTACCTGATTTTTGCAGTAGCCCCTTGATGCTCTGTAATTCCCTGGAACTCGGTTTTTATTTTAGCAGTTTTTTGTTTAGCTTTAGAAACTGCGGATTTTTCTTTAAGGAGAGCCTTTTCTGTCTTCTGCAGTTTTTGGTTTAGGGAGGTTAATTCGTTTGCATATAACCTGATCTGGTCCTGTGTCTGAGTTTCGACAAAGATTCGTTTATCAGCTTCCAGGCGGGCTTTTTCTTCGGCTTCGATTCTTGCTTTGACTTCATTTTGGTATTGTGTTTCGGTTGTCAACAGGGCATTATTTTGTTTTTTTGCGGTTGTTATGGCTTCCGGTCTTGCCTTGTTTTGAGCATTTTTTTGTAATTTTTTGTTTTTTGCGTCTATTTTTTTTCGTTTTTTTTCATTCTTTGCTTCTTTTATTTTTTTCTTTTCGTTTTGTTTGACGGCTTTTTTGCCCATGCATGAAGGGTCAAAGGGCCAGTGTTCTTGGCCGCATATTTCGCAAGTTGGTACGAATTTACCTCTGGTGGAGTGGGATAGGGCTGAATTGGTGTTGCTTTCGACCATAATTATGTATGTTTTCCGATTCTGAGATTTCAATCGATCTAGTAAAAGTACTGGTACCATTGTTATTTTCGGTATTTTTATGCTAAAAGCATGAGTTTTGAGTATTATTCTCGCTGCTGCAAAGCATTGACACTTAATGTCCGATAAGATATTCTCGGACATAGTAAACATGTGTATATGTGTAATCTATAACATGGAAAGATGGAGTTAAAACTGTGAAGAAAATACGAATTGCAACCCGTGCGAGCAAACTTGCGTTGAGGCAGTCCCACTATATTCGGTCTCGGCTTGCCGATATTGACAGTAATCTTGAGATCGAGATCGTTGAAATATCAACGCAAGGCGACCGCGACCAGTCCGATTTTCTTTATCAATCCAGTTCCGTTGGATTCTTTACCAGCGAAGTGGAAAAGGCCCTTCTCGATAATCGTGCTGATCTCGCTGTGCATAGTTTTAAAGACCTTCCTACAGCGATAACCGACGGGCTTGTTATTGCGGCTGTTCCTGAAAGGGAGTGTGTTGCTGATGTGCTTGTCGCTTCCGGCGGAATTTCATCGATCGAACAATTGGGCGTCAATGCAAAAGTTGGCACGTCAAGTCTGCGACGTATCGCTCAGGTCAATCACATACGAAGCGATCTTAACTGTGTACCGCTTCGCGGCAATGTGGAAACCCGTGTTGGGA
Source organism: Anaerohalosphaeraceae bacterium (assembly GCA_030671565.1). Next base: position 4,671 of record DAOVIC010000078.1, on the reverse strand, counting down.
AGGTCGAGTCCGGCCAATTGGATGCGATCATCGTAGCTTGCGCAGGCCTTAATCGACTTGGCATGCAGGATAAGGTGTCCATCGTTCTGGATCCCGATAAGTTTCTGCCAGCACCTGCGCAAGGGGCCTTGGCGGTTCAGATCCGCCAGGGTGACGGAGAACTTATGCAAGTCGTATCAAAGCTCAATGATAGCAACAGCCGGACAACCGCCGATGCGGAGCGCCATACCCTCTCTGCACTTCACGGCGGCTGCAGTATACCGCTTGGCGTATACTCGCGTATCGAAGCGGGGCGGTTGGCAATGGATGCAATTATCTCGGATGTATCTGCCGAACATTATATAAGATGCTCCAGGTCGGCTCCTGTCGGGCAATGGCAGAAATGCGCAGCGGAGTTAACGGAAGAGCTGGTGAAGGCGGGTGCCCGGGAAATCCTCGACGACCTGAAAAACAAAGAGTAAGCAAAATGCCGCAAGTGCCACAGAATGTACTCAAATCCTTGTTTTGAGTCGTTCTTCCCTGGGGCGGTGTTTCCATCTTCTGTGCATCCACCAGTACTGGCTTGGGTCCTGACGGATAAAGTTTTCTGTCTCCCTGACGTATTCCTGAGTGATCCATGTCAAAGGATCGTCCTTGTCTTTCCATTCGTCTGGGAATATCGTTCGATGGATCGCTACCTCAAAGAGGAACTTATCTCCAACGCGTTTTGACGATGCGATCGTGACCGGCATATCGTACTGCATCGCAAGCAGGGCGATGGACTTATAGGTACTCGCCTTTTTCCCGAAAAAATCGACGAAGACACCTTTCTTGCCTGCATCCTGATCGGCGATGAAACCGATAGAGGCGTGCTCTTTGATGATGTTGTCCATTTTGTCGGTGGCACCTTTTTTGTCTATTATCTTTTGTCCGGTATGCTTTCGCAGACTCAGCAGGTAGTTGTTCATGTACTTATTGTCGAGAGGTCTTGCGATACTGTAGATATTAAACCCAAAGAGACCGAGCATATATCCCATGATCTCAAAATTGCCGTAATGGGCCGTCAGCATTAGGACGCCCTGTCCCTGCTGCATGGTCCATTTGGTTCGCTCGAGATTCTTGTAATTTGCGAATTGGTGGCAGTTGTCACGATTTATAAGGCGGCTTGTGAAGAATATATCTACCAGGAGCATCACGATCTGTTCAAAACTTCGCCTGCCTGTTTCAATGCACCACTGTTCGTTTTTTTCGGGGAAGCTTCTTCGCAGGTTTTCAAGTGCGCGCTCTCTGCCGCGGTTATAATGTTTCCACATCAGTCTTCCCAAAAAACGCGCGAAACGCAGATTTGCATCCACGCTGAATCGAAACAGGAAAAACAGCAATATGCGCAGGGCTGCATATCCCAGCCAATCCTTGACCGGATGAGGTTTACGTTTTTTTCTTCGTTTTTTGGGAGTTTCAGTCATTTTACGCCTTTACTATGTTTTCGAGGGGTGATTATAACCAAACACTCTCGTGTGGTAAAGCGATAAACGTCTGTATATATAACCGGTGGGGTTTGCCGAATCAGAAGTTCGCGAAATCTTTGTATATTGGGAGTATGTGGAAGCAGGCGATAACAGCGATGAATGCCGCTACTGCCAGGGAGGTTATTGTTACCAGGACGATAGCGATCAGGTTCTGGTGTTTTGTTCTTGCAAAAAAAGTGAGGCGAACGATACCTGCTGCTATAGCTTGGGTTACGAACAGGGTGACCATTGTTTTAGAGGCGAGCGGGGGGGAGACGGCCAGGACGATGGCTAATCCGACGATAGAGAGTATCAGTGCAAAGGCGGCGAAGCAGGTCCATCGAACCTTTTCGGTGCTGTAATGTTCGTTGTGGTCAGACCTATCATTATTTAACATGTAATTTTGCTCCTCTTATGCATTTTATTCATATTTAAGCATGAAATAGCTGCAATAACAAGATTAATGGGTGCAGTAAAGCGAACATCATGAGGAAATCGGAAACTGGCAATATGTCTCATTTACAAAATAACGATTGAAACGGAGGGGGCTGATGATGTTGAGGAAGGAAATTTTCCTGTATCGCGGAATTTTTTGGTGCTTAAATGGTGCTTAAAGGGGGACTAGAGGGTTTTAGGGGGAAATGCTGTAAAGAATACGAAATTATTGTTGCAAAAGGCTTGTCTCTGGTATAGGGTATTGCTATATGTGAAGCGGCAAACTTGATTGCAGGTGTGAAAGCAGCAAAGTTTTAGCCAGAAGCTATTGAAAACTGGTTGATTTACAAGTGTATATGAGGTGGCTGTCTGCGGTTTACGTTCTTTCCCGACCGGGAAATAATTGTGATTGCTGATGTCGCTGTCTTCATTACCTCCTCTGAGGCCAGATTCTGTCTCACATGCAGAATCTGGCTCTTTTTATGCGCGGAAATGGGATTTTAACGGAGAGGGCGGGATTCGAACCCGCGGTACAGACAAGCCGTACACAGCCTTTCCAAGGCTGCTCCTTAAGCCACTCGGACACCTCTCCATATTCGATTAATTATTTGCGGTTCTTTTTTTTTGGAAGAATGCTGACAGTTGTCTGCTGCATTCTTCTGCCAGGACACCAGAGCTTGTCGGTATCCTGTGGTTTAATCTGTCATCTTCGACTATGTTGTATAAACTGCCGCATGAACCTGTTTTTGGGTCATTGCATCCATAGATCAGTCTGTCGATGCGTGCCAGAACGAGTGCTCCTGCACACATCGGGCATGGTTCCAGCGTGACGTATACCGTGCAACCATGCAATCTCCATGTTCCAAGATATGCTGCTGCCTGTGTTAAGGCGATTATCTCGGCATGGGCGGTCGGATCATTCAATTGTTCGCGCTGGTTGTGAGCCCTGGCGATAATCGAGTTTTCATACGTGATTATCGTACCGATAGGAACGTCGCCATTTTCCTCAGCGATAGCAGCTTCCTCCATCGCTTTGAGCATGAATTGCTCGTCGCTTTGGGCTGTTGGAAAAAAATCATTTGTTCCTTCGTTGTCCACGTGCTGTTGACCAGTCAAAGAGCCAATAAATCACTACAAGCCAAAATCCGAACTATTAAGATCGTAGCCAATCAATACCCCCAAGGGGACTCGAACCCCTGTTACCGGGATGAGAACCCGGCGTCCTAGGCCGCTAGACGATGGGGGCGGTTAGGATTTTCCAATTGTTATTTGCGATTGATGTGCAGGCAATGTAAGTGACTGCAAATACACGCTTTACAGAAATAATAGCGACGGGTGGATTCGAACCACCGACCTCAGGCTTATGAATCCCACGCTCTAACCAGCTGAGCTACGTCGCCATTTATTCATAAGAGTTCAGTATTCTACAGACAAATATACATTCTGCAAGCGGAAATACAAGATTTTTACCCGGAAAAGCCGGGCATAGGGCAATAGCGGCCCGATGACAGGCGCTTTTCGGATATTTACTAATCCAGGGACTTTTTTATTTTTCTTAGTTCTTTTAGTATCGGTCCCAAACTTTTTGATGGGTGCAGCCTTGTATCCCTGTCGCATGTCCATGTTATTGGGAACTCTTTGATCCTGTAGCCGTGTTTTTTTGCGAGCAGGATAATTTCTATGTCGAACATGAAACCCTCTGTCAGGCAATCGGCGTAAAGCTCTCTTGCGACGGAACCTTTGTAGAGTTTAAAACCGCATTGCGTGTCTGTAAGGTGTGGCGGGATCTTCGTAAGCCTGCTTACCGCAAGGCGAAAGAGAACCGAGCAAAATCTTCGATAGAGAGTCTGCGCAGTTCGTATCTTTGTTTTCGGGTGTACCCTGGATCCGTGGGCGATTTCGCAGTGGTTATTTTGGATCAGTTCCAGGCCGTTCAGCACATTTTCGTATGGAACGCAGCAACCGCAATCGGCGAACATCACATAATCACCAGTTGAGATGTTTATGCCGCGTTTGACAGCGTTGCCTTTGCCGCAGTTTTTTTCGGAGCGTATTATATATGATGTGACATCAGAGGGCAGTTGGTCGGCGGCTTGGCGGGCTATGTTTGTGGTGTTGTCGGTGCTGCCGTCGTCTATGACGATGATCTCGCCTTTGAAGTTGTAGTCCCGGAAAAACAGGGCGGCGGAATTTATATCGTGAGCGACCTTTTTTGCTTCGTCAAATGCAGGTATTACGATCGAAATGTCCATTTATCATTGCTTTCCATAACGCCTTAGAGTTTTGAGTATTATATATGAATTGTGTGTAATGTCTAAATGATTTAGAAATATCTTTAGACCCGGCTATTAAAGAAAAGGGGCGATAACTGAGATTGTGTTTGACATATAGTTCGTTTTTGCGAGAATACGGCGATAGTTTTAGTATATGAAATGAGATAACGATAAAGGAGTGTCAAGATGAAGAATGCACTGGTTGTAGTAGTGATCGTTGTAATAGTGGCGGTTTTCATTGGTATTGGTTTGGTCAAGAAGGGTTCCGGGCCCGCATCTGGTGCCAAGCGGATAGCTGTTATCCCCAAAGGTACCTCATCTGTTTACTGGGAATCTGTCCATACGGGCGCATTGCAAGCCGGTGCGGAACTTGGGTATGAGATATCCTGGAACGGGCCGGAGCTTGAGACCGACCGTGAGAGGCAGATCCAGATCGTTAACGATTTTATCGCCCAGAAAGTCGCAGGCGTTGTGCT
>DAOVIC010000212.1 GCA_030671565.1 Anaerohalosphaeraceae bacterium | reverse complement strand
TGCCGCCGCTGTCTATGCGATCACTTGTGCCCCCGGCTCGCTCTTCCAGGACAGCGGAATGTTTCAGTATCGTATCTGGCATAACGATGTCGAAGGCGGACTCGGCCTGGCGCTGGCACATCCGTTGTATCACCTTATTGGAATCGTTGCAAAAAGCATCCCGCTTGGCGAGTACGGCTATCGCATCAATCTGATATCCGCGATATGCGGGGCAATAACAGTGGCAAATATCTTCCTGCTGACCAGGCTCTCCGTTGGCCGCCTGCTTCCAGCGATTATTGGCACTCTCAGCCTCGCTCTTTCATGGACGTTCTGGCAGCATAGCGCCATCGCGGAAGTATATACGCTCTATACTGCCATTTTCTCAGCGGAGTTGATATTTCTGTTTCTGTATTTCAAAAAACAAAAAGTCAGCTCCCTGTACCTGCTCGCTTTTCTAAACGGCCTGTCCATCTCAAACCACATGTGGGGAATATTACCCCTGGCATGTTATCTTGTGATGATCGCATTTTTGCTTTACCGCAAGACTGTCAGATTTCGGCAGGTGTTGTCGACGGCAGTGTTTTGGGCCGTAGGGTGCGCGCCGTATTTATACCTGATAATTTGTGAACTTGTTGCAACAGGTGATTTTGTCGCAACGATCCGATCGGCATTGTTCGGCAGTTCGTGGGGCGGTGATGTTCTAAACATTGCTTTAAATATTACGATCGTAAAACAAAACTTTATGTTCTTCGGTCTGAATTTCCCAACGCCGAACATACTGCTTTTCTTCGCCGGACTGTTTGCGGTCTACAAAATATTCAGTTTTAAAACGTTTGCGAATATGCTCCTTGCAATGACGCTGATATTCTTCGTTTTCGCTTTTCGATATACGGTCCCTGACCGGTATGCTTTTTTCATTCCCTTTTACTGTCTGGCCTGCGTGTTCATCGCAGCCGGCAGCCAGGCGATCCTCGAGCGTTTTCAAAACCGCTGCTTGCCTTGTGCTATTGTGATCCTGGCGCTTCTGCCTGTACCGGTTTACGTCGTCGCTGCCAAACTAGCCGAGCGTATGGAAATTGACCTGGGAACAAAACGCCAGATCCCGTATCGCAACGAGTACACCTATTTTCTCAGGCCATGGCAGATCGGCAATAACGCCCCTGAACTTTTTGCCGCAGATGCACTCAATTCTGTCGAAGAAAACGGTGTAATTATCGCCGATGGAACCACGGTGTACGCACTCTGGTATGCCCAGCAGATAGACGGGTTGCGAAAAGATGTTAAAATTATTTCCGGCCACGGTGACTACAAGAACCCCATAGACTTTGTAACCGTAAAAACGCTGGATGAATTGCTTAGGCAAGAAGCGGTATACGTTGTTTCACCCCAAAAAGGCTATTGTCCGAGGTTTATCCTGGATAATTACGATTTCGTAAAGTCAGGTCCGGTTTTTAGAATAAAGGCGGATCCTGCCGCCAATGAGGATATATTTTAAGGGTTAATATGAGCAAAGTTGCAATAATCAGAACGAATACAAAAACGGTGCTGGATGATATCAGGAAGGTTATGGAACTGGCAGATTTCACCGGTGCGATGTCAAAAGACACAACAACAATCCTGAAAAACAACATTTCATGGCACCTGATGTATCCAAGTGCAAACACCACACCATGGCAATTGGAGGGGGTCATCCGCACCCTTCAGGACGCCGATTTCAAGGACCTCGTCTGCGTCGAAAACGAAACTGTCGTAACCAGTGCCAGTACCGGAGAGAT
>DAOVIC010000080.1 GCA_030671565.1 Anaerohalosphaeraceae bacterium | reverse complement strand
TGCAAGAGCGATACAATACGGTACATTTTTAAAATCACAACTTCTAAGACACTTCCACGGACACTTGAAAGATTCCTTGATACCTGAAGATACACGCTCAAGAAACTCATTTCGTATAGCTCGTCCCGGCAGCCCTACAGGACTGTCAATTATGACTATATCTTCTTCGGTGCAGTTTAAATAAGCATCCTTAAATTTCTGAGATGCGTCGCATTCATCTGTTGCAACAAACCTCGTCCCCATCTGAACACCCTGTCCGCCCAACTCCATAAACTTATGAATATCCGCACCGGTATATACCCCACCCGCTGCAATCACAGGAACATTTTTACCGAACTCTTCTTCAAAAGGTTTTACCGCTGCCACCACTTCCGGCAATATCTTTTCCAGCGCATAGGCGCTGTCGCCGATATGATCTCTTTTGAAACCAATATGTCCCCCAGCCAGCGGTCCTTCCACGACCACCGCATCAGGTATATGATTAAACTGTTTTGCCCACGAGCGAAATATGATCTTCGCAGCCTTCGCAGAAGATACGATAGGAACAAACTTAGTGGGCAGTTCGCCCAGCTTGTCCAAAGGCAATGTCTCAGGAAGTCTTATCGGAAGCCCCGCTCCGAGAAAAAGCATATTCGCTCCCTCTTCAACAGAACATTGCACAAGCTCGTCAAAATCTGAAAGTGCGACCATTATATTCACACCGATGATCCCATCAGTCTTGGCTTTGGCTTCCCGGATTTGTTTCCGCAACGCTCTTTTGTTTGCCTCTTTGAAATTTGTATTGAGATCCGGCTCAAATTGCCCGATCCCGGCCGTAGCGATCACACCTATGCCGCCGGCATTGGCAACCGCAGAAACTAAACCGGACAATGAGATCCCGACTCCCATGCCCCCCTGGACAATCGGAACATCAGCCACCCAATCTCCTATACGCAATGCTGGCATCTTCTTAAGACTCATACTTTATTATTTCCCTTCAAACACACTGGATAAATACTAGAAATCTAGTCAATTTTCAAATAACCCAAAAATTCACGGCGTCAAGTTCTCCAATATAAGAACCGTACAATCAGCTAAGATTGTACAAATATATCCGCCACAAGCAAGAAATGATTAGACGAAACCAAGAAAACACAAAATAACTCAACCTTTTCACAAATATTTGGTAAGAGAGGCAATATAAAGGCAAAATATCAACCCTCAACCAAAAGTTAACGCACAGCCGACACCGCTTTACCTGAACAAAGGTAAAAATCGGGAGTAGAAAAAAACAACCCGCTGATGCGAAAAACCCGGTGAATCAGGGATGGTGGTTTTATCCTGCCGCAACTGGTATCAGAATTTTAGATTTCGAATTGAGATAGTATTAATGCATGCTCGCCTATTTGTTTATTCGACATGTCAAAGGGTTTTATCCAGTAATTTCCTCCCGAATAACCTTACCCCTAATAGCCCTAAGGGTGCGGTGAAAATTATAGATAAAACCGCGATAGCGAGTATGGTCTGGCCGTGAGGCAATCCTTTGCTTAGGGCGACCGAGCCGAGAGCGGCCTGGACAGTCGCTTTTGGCAAGTAGGCGATGACGCAGAATAGGCGTTCCTTTAGTGTGAAGTCTGAGAATGCGGTGGCGATGAGGACTCCGACAGAGCGGAATATAAGGCCGATGGATATTACTGCTAATCCTTTTAGCCCCACCGAAAACGCAGTCGGGATGTCGATGGAATAACCTATTAGTACGAAGAGGATTATCTCTGCAAATACCCATATCTTTGCGAATTTACGGGAGAGTTCGTGAGCGATCGGCTCTGCTTTTTCCAAAAGAATAAAACCTATCGTCATAATTGACAGCAATGCGGCGAAATGATATGTGTTGCCAATGTCGACTAGTAATGCAGCACAGGCGAGGAGGACGAGTGTTTTTTCTGTGGCGCGGATATTTTCGTGATGTTTTTTGAAATAGTATGCCAAAATGAGGCCGACAAATATGCCGGAAAGGATGCCGATAGTGATTGAAAAAGGGATGCTTAGAGCAACCTTTACAACGTTTACCTGTCCGGTAACGGCAAGAGAAAGAAATACTGAAAAGCATGTAATGGCAAAAACGTCGTCAAGAGAGGCGCCCGCGAGGACAACGGTTGGGATGGCTTTTTTATGACCGTAACCTTTGTCCCTTAGCTCGAGCATTGAGGGAACGACGACCGCGGGGGAAACGGCGGATAGCAAAAATGCGGTCAGGGCAGAGGTGATGTAATCAAATTCGAACATAAAGCGGAATGCGAACGTAAGGACGGCAGCTTCCATTATAAAGGGGCAAAAGCCCATCAAGATAGCAGTCAGGCTTGCTTTTTTTAGGGTTTCCTTACTGATGCCAAGACCTGCTCTTAGGAGGATGACTATCAGTGCGAATGATCTTAGGAATCCGGCGGACTGCCAGAGGGCATCGGGGGTGTTTGATTTGAATGCGGCGGAACAGCAAATCCCGAGGATGACCATTCCGAGTACGGCGGGTAATTTGAGCTTTTCCGCGAATTTCCCGAAACACCAACCGCCAAGGAGTATGATGACGAATATTATGTTGAGATTCATTGCCAAATACCTTCCGTTATGGCGTTTACCAGAAAGTGACAGTTAACAAGTTTAATCGAATATATTTTTTTGACAAGGGGAAAAAAGGCACTGACTTTACAGCCTGCTCGATCCGCTTAAGCACACTTTTTATCTAGACTCCTGCCGTAAATGCCGTATATTAAATATCGTTCTTTTATTGGCCATTTTAACTTTGATATATTTTGGAGTTTGACATGCGTATCGACATTGACAGGAGTATCATTTGGAGGTTTCTGCTTTTTTCGGTTTTGTTTGGATTTATCGGGGGCGGATGCGAAGAAGGCGTTGCCTCTCTGGAAGTTGGTAAGGTTGTTCGGGGGGAGGGTCTTTTTGAGTATGAACAGATCGTCCTTGCCAACGGGATGAAGGTTGTTACGCTTGAGGATTTTTCTACGCCTATTGTAGCTGCTCAGGTTTGGTATCATGTCGGATCCAAAGACGAGCAGCCGGACCGCCAGGGTTTTGCTCATATGTTCGAGCATATGATGTTCAAGGGGACCGATCGTGTTGGGGATTCGGATCATTTCAAATTTATTCAGCGGGTAGGAGGAACCGATAACGCTTATACGGGTTTTGATACTACGGTTTATATTCAGACGCTTCCGGCGAATCAGCTTGAGCTGGCCTTGTGGCTTGAGGCGGAACGGATGAGCTTTTTGCGCATCGATCAGTCCACGTTCGATACGGAAAGGAAGGTTGTTGAGGAAGAGCTTCGAATGCGGGAGAATAAACCTTATGGGGGGTTGATGAAGAAGCAGTTTGCGGCGTTGTTTAAGGACCATCCTTACCAGTGGACTCCCATCGGTAAGCTTGCGCATCTTCGAGCGGCGAGCGTGGCAGAGCTTAGGGAGTTTTGGACAGAGAACTATGTACCGAATAATGCTACGCTGGTCATCGTAGGAGCCGTAAAACATGGAGATGCTCAAAAGCTTGCCGAGAAGTATTTCGGATGGATACCGAGAGGCGCAGAACCGAAGCGGAAAAAGATTGTCGAGCCCGCTATCCGTGAGAAACGTCTGGTAGTTGTTGACGATGAGAACGCCCCTGCCGCTCTGGTGGAGATATTGTGGCGGACGGTACCGCTTGGAAACAAGGATGAGGCGGCATGCGATCTGCTTGGTGAGATATTGGGCGGCGGAAACAGCAGCAGGTTGTATCGTGATCTTGTAGCAGAAAGACAGACCGCAGTTGCAGCGGTAGCTTATACTTATAACCTCGAGGATGACGGGTTGTTTTCTATTGAAGTTACGCAGGGGCCGGACTCGGATGCTGAGGAAATTGTTGCGTTGATCGAAGGGCATATCAGGCGTATCGCAGAGGATGGTGTTACAGAAGCGGAAGTGGAAAAGGCGAAGAACCAGATGCTTAAGCAGCTTGTGGCGGGCAATCTTACTATCGACAGCAAGGCGAGGCTTTTGGGAAATTCGTCTGTGAAAATGGGGGATGTTTCACGGGTAAATACGCGGCTTGACGAAATACGGGCCGTAACGAGAGAGGATATTCAGCGGGCCGGGAAGAAGTATTTGAAACCGGATAGTTCGCTGGTTGTTATAGTTAAAGAAAATAAGGGCGGAAGTAAAGATAGCGAGGAAAGTGTCGTAACGGCAGAGCCTGAGTTGGAAACGCCCAAACCGGGACGCAAGGGTGTTGTTCGGAGCGAAGAATTTCCTAAAGAAGCGCCTTTTGCAAAGCTTGTTAATTATAAGCCTACGCCAAAGTATTCGGTGACAAAGCTTTCTAACGGACTTAAGGTTATGGTTGTTGAAAATAATGAGGTTCCGTTTGTCAGTATCAAGCTTGGTCTTTTGGGAGGCGCCTGGAGCGAAGGTCGGCCCGGGACGGCGTCGATGACTTTGTCGATGCTGACCAAGGGGACGAAGAATTACAGTGAAGGTCAGCTGGCCGAAGAATTGGAGAAGTATGCGATTTCGCTTTCGGGAAGTGCGCAGATGGACACAAGCCAGGTGCAGGCGAATTGTTTGAGCGAACATACCGACCGTGCCGTGGAGCTTATGGCCGAGGTGGTACTTTCGCCAAGTTTCGATAAGAAGGAATTTGAGAAACTGCGGACGCAGGTTATTACGGGATTGAAAATTCAGGAACAGACGCCGCGATATCTTGCGGGTAAGGAACTGCGAAAACGGCTTTATGGAAAGCATCCCTATGCACGGACAGTTCAGGGCGAGGTGAAGGACGTTGAGGTGCTTGAAGCAGAGAACCTTGAGCTTTGGTGGAGTAAGTGGTCGCGGCCCGACCAAGCGAGCTTGATCTTTGCCGGGGATATAAGCGAGGCGAAGGCGGTTGAGATTTCAAAGCGATATTTTAGTAAGTGGAAGATCGGGCTTATTGAGATGGGATTGGTGATGGCCAATATTCCCGAGATCGCGGAGAGACAGATATTTATCGTTGACATGCCGTCCAGTGCGCAGAGCGAGATACGGATTGGCGGCAATGGGATCACGCGGAGGGTGCAGCCGGAGTATTTTGTCAGCCGGGTCGTGAATAACTACTTTGGAGGGTCGTTTCACAGCTGGCTTAACGATACGGTACGCGTCAAAAAGGGCCTGTCGTATGGGGCATGGGGCGGATTTTATGCTCAGAATATGGCGGGGAATTTTCAGGTGAGCACGTTTACCAAGACCGCCTCAACAACCGAAACTGTAAAGGTTTTACTGGAAGAGATCGAAAGGCTTGGCAGGCAGGAGCCGGAAGAGAAAGAGCTTGCCGACACGAAAAGCTTTTTTGCGGGGAGTTTTGTTCGCACAAGGGAGACGCCGCAAACGGTGGCAGAGGACCTGTGGCTGATCGAATCGCAGCGGCTTGGAGCCGATTACCTGGACAGACTTTTAGAGACGATCGGCGAGACGACAGCGGAAGATTGCATCGAGTTCGTAAAGGAAACAGTCGATCCGGATAAGCTGGTGGTTGTAGTTGTAGGCGACGCCGAAAAGATCAAGGATGAACTGGAAAAAATAGCGCCGGTTGTTGTGATTAGAAAAGAAAATTAAATATCAAAATGCAACATTGTGGTTAGTCGTCCAGTCCGAATTCGTCTAGCCACTGGTTTGCTTCGTATTCGCTTATTCCGTTTCTTTTTTCTTTCGGTTCGGGGGTTGGTGGTTTTTTGTCGAGCTGGTCTATCAGGCTCAGCCAGAAAAAGTCTACTTTCAGGGAGGTTGCTTTTCTTCTTTGGGCAGCTGCACGTATTCTTCTGTCCGAACTTACAACTACCAAACCCTTAGGGGCCGAGGATTCCTCTATCTTGTCTTCTATAATATCATCTGCTTCTCGATCCGGACCGGAAAAATAGACCTCCATGTTCGCGATGTTTGCCAGTTCGCGTTTGTCGGGTGGACCTAAACCATCGAAGATGATCTGGGCGCGGCTTCTGGTTCGTATCAGATATTGGGAGATGATGCGGCAGAGCGGCGCTTCGTCGAGGTCTGCATAGGCAGGGTCTATTGACTGAACCCATCTTAAGAGGTTGTATCCGTCTATAATAATCGGCATAATTTAGTCATTAGTGTTATTCGTCGGTGTATCGTATTTCGCCTGCCAGTATCGTTTTCTTTACTTTTGTTGTTACGGGCCAACCATTGTATGGACAGTTCTTGCTTTTTGAGTAGAAGCTTGCGGTGTCTATTTTGTAGTCGGCCCTGGGGTCTATTATTGTTATGTCGGCTTGGGAACCTTTTGTGAGGGTTCCTTTTTCGATTCCGATCACTGCCGCCGGTTTGTATGTCATCATCTCGACAAGGCGGGGCCAATCAATTACGCCGGGTTCTATTAGTGCCTTTACGTATAGCGCCAGTGCGCATTCGAGGCTTGCTATTCCAAATGGTGCCGTTAGGAATTCAAGTTCCTTTTCGCTGGTAAGATGCGGTGCGTGATCGGAGGCCAGGCAGTCTATTGTTCCGTCTTTTATTGCCTCCTTCAGTGCGTCGATGTCCGGCTGGGTTCTCAGCGGCGGGTTTACTTTATAGTTTGTGTCATAAGTTGCAACCTCGTCGTCTGTTAAGAGGAGGTGGTGGGGACTTGCCTCGCAGGTTATGGCGACGCCTTCAGCTTTTGCTTGTTTTATTATTTTTACGGAGCCGGCTGTCGAGATATGCTGAGCGTGATAGCGTACGGTTGTGTTCTTAACGAGTTGAATGTCTCGCCAGAGCATCATTTCTTCTGCCAGTGATGATGTCCCTGGCAGGCCCAGCGTGGCGGAATTGTAGCCTGCATTCATTACACCTCTTGAGCCAAGTGAGTTGTCCTGGCAGTGCTGTGTGATAACCAGGCCGAACATCTGGGCGTATTTTAGTGCGCGTGACATTACCGCCGCGTTTTGTACGCCTGCTCCGTCGTCGGTAAAACCTACTGCGCCTGCCTTTGCCATCAGGCCCATCTCTGCGAGTTCTTCGCCCTTTCTGCCTTTTGTGATCGCACCCATTACGTAAATGAAAGTTTTTCTTGCCTGTCGACCCATTCGGTGTATGTATTCTACGCTTGTGGCGTTATCTATCGCCGGGTCGGTGTTTGGCATGCATACTACGGAGGTGAAACCGCCTGCGACCGCGGCGGCGGAACCGCTTGCTATTGTTTCTTCTTCTTCGTCACCGGGTTCTCGAAAATGTACGTGTATGTCGATCAGGCCGGGGGTTACATAGAGGCCGGTTGCATCTATTACGTTGGCGTCGGCATCTTCGATCTTTCCGATCTTTCCGATCTTTCCGTTTTCTACGAGGAGGTCGGTCACTTCGTCGAAATTATTCGCCGGGTCTATCACCCTGCCGTTCTTTATTAATATTTTATCGTTTGGATTCATTTGGTTTTTGTTCTTGCCTCCAGTACCGCACCCTGGTTTACGAGGAAAAGTACGGCCATCCTTATTGCCAGTCCGTTTGCGACCTGTTTCAGTATAACAGAGTTTTTGCCGTCTGCTACTTCGGACTCGATCTCGAGTCCGCGGTTGATCGGGCCGGGGTGCATTACGATGATGTCTTTTTTTGTCCGCTGCATTCTTTCGAGGGTGAGCCCGAAAAAGTGGGAGTATTCCTTTACCGAAGGGAAAGGGTTGCCGCCCATTCGCTCGAACTGTATTCTTAGCATGTTTATTACGTCTACCTCTTCGATTACGTCATCGAGGCTGTATGCGACTTTTACCGGAAGTTGATCGACCTTTGGGGGCATTAGTGTCGGCGGACCGACGAGGGTTACTTCTGCGCCCAGTTTTGTCATTGCCCAGATGTTGCTTCTTGCGACTCTTGAATGTGCTATGTCGCCTACGATGGCGATTTTCAGGCCGTCGAGGGAACCGCGTTGCTCTCTTATTGTGTAGACGTCGAGCAGTGCCTGGGTTGGGTGTTCGTTGAAGCCGTCGCCTGCGTTTATGACGGAGGCGTTGATGCTTCTGCTTAGGAGTTTGGCTGCGCCGCCTGCGTTGTGGCGGATAACTATGATGTCTATACCCATCGCTTCAAGGTTGCGGGCAGTGTCTATCAGGGTTTCACCTTTGCTTACGGAGCTGGATGTTTTTGTGAAGTCAACGACGTCTGCGCTTAGG
>DAOVIC010000199.1 GCA_030671565.1 Anaerohalosphaeraceae bacterium | reverse complement strand
TCTATTACAGAGAAGGGTTCGGTACGGCCTGGCGAACTTTTGTCACTTCTTGGTCTTGAAGCGGAGATGCTTTCAGGAGAGATCGTTCGCAAGGAAGTGCAATGGGATCCGAGGCCGGAATTAGAATGTAAAAATTAAAATTCAAAATGTAAAATTAAGATGAATACGCCCTTTGGGGCGGTGAATTCCTGTTGAGCAAGTGCTGACGGGAAATTATAATTTGGAGCAAAAAACAATGTCAGAAGAAATGTTAATCAATGTTGCCGAAGGGGATGAGTCCCGTATTGCGGTTGTTAGCGAGGGCAAGATGGAAGAGCTTTATATTGAAAGAGCTTCTCTTGCCAGTCATGTTGGAAATATCTATAAAGGCAAAATATCGAATATCGAACCGAGTATCCAGGCGGCTTTTGTGGATTTCGGTTTGGCTAAAAACGGGTTTTTGCACATCAGCGATGTTCACCCGAGATATATGGTGAAAGGTGAAGGCGGAAGCGAAAAGATAGGTAAACGAAAAGGGCTTAAGCAAAGACCTCCGATCCAAAAATGTCTGAAGCGGGGCCAGGAGGTGATCGTTCAGGTTACCAAGGAAGGTATCAATACGAAGGGGCCTACGCTTACGACGTATATATCGATCCCTGGTAAGCATATCGTTATGATGCCGTTTATGCATAAGGTGGGGGTTTCTCAAAAGATCGAAGACGAGGACGAGCGAAAAAGGCTTAAGAAAATTATTTCCGACCTTAAGCTTCCCGATGATATGGGTTTTATTATCCGGACGGCTGCGGTCGGGGCGACCAAGCGAAATCTTCAGAACGATGTGGCGTATCTTGTGCGGCTTTGGAAGTCGGTAATGAAAAAGAGGGATACGGAAAAAGCACCGGCGGAGATATACCAGGAATCGGACCTTGTGATCCGGACGATCCGTGATATTTTTACGAGCAAGATCAGCAAGATCATTTGCGATTCGGATGCGGTGACGAAAAAGGTAAGGGAATTTCTTGGTATCGTTCAACCGAGGCTTAAAAAACGTGTGGTTCGTTATGAGGGTAAGACGCCGCTTTTTTACAAGTACGGTATCGAAGATGAGATCAGTAAGATCCAGGCAAGTCGTGTTGAGCTTAAGAGCGGCGGGTCGATAATCATCGAACAGACGGAAGCTCTTGTTGCTATCGATGTGAACAGCGGCAAATACCGTAAGCAGGCCGATGCGGAGAAGACTGCGTTGAAGATCAATGTCGAGGCGGCAATAGAAATCGTTCGTCAACTGAAACTTCGTGACCTTGGCGGTCTTATCATCTGCGATTTTATCGATATGCGTGATCTTAAGAACCGCAGAGAGCTTGAGCGTGTTTTTCGCGACGAGTTGAAGACTGACCGTGCCCGTTCGAAGGCGCTGCGGATAAGTTATTTCGGAATTATAGAACTTACTCGTCAGCGTATGCGGCCTTCTTTGCAGTCGAGCACTTTTCTTAAGTGCCGGCATTGTCAAGGTTCCGGTATTATCAAGAATCTCGAATCCCAGGCAATCGAGATGATGCGTCTTTTGAGTCTTGCCGCGGCGAAGGACGAGGTGAAAAAGATCACCCTTGATATTTCCAGTGAGGTTGCCGGATTTTTGCAGAATAATAATCGTGCTGCGATCTTGCGGCTTGAGGAAGAGTCGGATAAGCAGGTCATCGTGAATGCCGATCCTGCGTGTACCGGTGACAGTTATTCTATTACGTGCTATAATGCGCGGGAATCTGTGGTGAAATTTTAGCGATGGCGGCGGAATGCGTAAAGGAAGCGTTGCGTACGGTTAGTGATCGACTATTTTTGCTGTGGGCGAATAGTTGGGTTCTAAAATAGTGTGGTTTTGATGTTTTTTGGAAACGGAAAGCCTTATGGATTTTGATATAAGTTATGCCGTAGGTGTTGTAAAAAGCGAAGGTCTTGCGATCGAGTCCATGGTTCGTGTTGTAGAGGGCCGCGCTTTTGCCGAGGCAGCGGAGTTGATGTATAATTGTTCGCATAACTGCGGCGGTTCTGTGATCGTAACGGGCATGGGTAAGGCGGGTATCATCGGTTCTAAGATAAGTGCGACGCTTGCATCGACCGGTACTCCGAGCCATTTCGTTCATCCCGGAGAGGCGGTGCATGGCGATCTTGGGCGTGTTCAGTCTGACGATGTT
>DAOVIC010000070.1 GCA_030671565.1 Anaerohalosphaeraceae bacterium | reverse complement strand
GTTTGTCGACAATGAAATTGTCGAGGCATCGGCAACTTTCTCATCGTTTGTGGGGCAGGACTTTGAATATGCTGCAAGGGTAGCTGTAAACCGTGCCGCTGAGCGTGTCGTAGAACGAATGCAAACGAAATGGCAGGTGCAAGAAGAATCAGAGATCGAAAAATAGATATCAAAATTAATGAATCGGCCTTTGGCCGAAACTGTTTGTTTGAAGATCGTTAGGTGAGGAGGGTTGTGTTTTGGGGATAATTTCTTTTGTGGCCAGAATTTTAATTAGCGGCATATAACAAAAGCCTGGTTTGAAACTTTAACTTTTATATACGAGCTTACTATGAATAACAATCCAACACCCGGTCAGAAACCTGAGGGCCCAAAAGGTCTGGGTCCTAAGAAACCGTTATCCAAAGGCAGAGGCCCTATAGGGTGGCTCATAATCGGATTTTTGCTGCTTAGTTTGCTGATGATGTACAGCAGAATGCAGCAGGTCGAGAAGGTAAGCTACACGAAGTTTATCGAATACTTTGAAAGCGGCTATATCGAGAGCGTGGAAAAAGGTCGTGCCAGGATGACCGGCAAATTCAACGTCAAGGGTCTTGAGGCTCTTGGTGACGGCAAGGAATCCTTTCAGGTTAATAATGTTGAGGCGATGGAAGAAGCCGAGTTCGACAATATGCTTAAAGACGGCGGTGTCGAGGTCAGCGGTGCGGACGAGGATGTACTTGGTCCGATCCTGTGGCAGCTGCTTCCGATCGTTTTCCTTGTGGGTATAATCTATTTTGTGTTTATGCGTAATATGCGCGGCGGCGGGGGCGGGATGCTGATGAATTTCGGCAGGAGCAAACACCGTGTTCAGGGTAAGGGTCAGCAGGTGACGTTTGAGGATGTTGCCGGTATCGAGGAGGCGAAGGACGAGGTTGCCGAGACGATCGAGTTTTTGAAGAATCCGAAGAAGTTCCGGAAGATCGGCGGGCGGATACCTCGAGGTGTTTTACTGATAGGCCCTCCCGGCTGCGGCAAGACATTGCTTGCCAAGGCGATAGCGGGTGAGTCCGACGTTCCGTTCTTTACCATATCGGGCAGTGATTTTGTCGAGATGTTTGTCGGTGTTGGTGCAAGCCGTGTTCGCGATCTTTTCAAGCAGGCGAAGGAGAATTCTCCTTGTATCATATTCCTTGACGAGATCGACGCGATAGGTCGGAAGCGCGGTATGGGAATTGCCAGCGGCGGTCATGACGAGCGTGAGCAGACGCTTAACGCGATACTTGTCGAGATGGACGGTTTTGACACGAATGACCAGGTGATCGTAATCGCGGCGACAAACCGTGCCGATATTCTTGACCAGGCTCTGACGCGGCCGGGCCGTTTTGACAGGCAGGTTGTGGTTCCTTTGCCGGACCTTAAGGGCAGGACGAAGATACTGAAGATCCACGCGAGGAAGGTTAAGATCAGCGATGGGGTGGATTTTGAAAGGCTTGCCAAGCAGACGCCGATGTTTAGCGGTGCCGAGCTTGAAGCTCTTATCAACGAGGCTGCGATCAGTGCGAGTATGCTGGAAAAAGATCATGTAGAGATGGCCGACCTTGAGGAGGCCCGCGATAAGGTTCGTTGGGGCCGTGCGAAAAAGAGCCGCGTTGTCGACGAGCACGACAGGGAGATGACCGCTTATCACGAGTCCGGTCATGCGCTTGTTCAATATACGCTTAAAGAAGCCGACCCTTTGCACAAGGTCAGCATTATACCTCGCGGTCCTTTCGGCGGCGCGACGTTCGCGTTGCCTGAAAAGGACAGGATGTATTATTCGCAAAAGTATTGCATGGCACAGATGCAGGTTTGTTTTGGCGGTCGGATCGCGGAAGAGATATTCTTTGATGACGTAACGAGCGGCGCGTCTTCGGATATTATGCAGGCGACGAGCATGGCCAAGGAAATGGTTCTTAGCTGGGGGATGGGCAAAGAGCTTGGTCCGATCAACTATGGCAGGGAACCGGGGTCGGAGATGTATTTCCCGGGGACGCGGCCTGATTACTCGGAGAAGACGTCGCAGATCATTGACGATGAAGTTCGGAAAATAATCGATACAGCTTACTCGCTGGCGCGTAAACTTATCGAAGGGAACAAGGATAAGCTGGGTAATCTCGCCAAAGCCTTGCTCAAGTATGAGACGCTCGATGTTGAGGATGTAAAGATAATCATGGAAGGCGGGATGCTGGATAAGCCGACGGTGACGGAACTTTTGGCAGCGGAGCAGGAGAAGAAAGAGGCAGAAGTGGCGCCTGTTACTAAAGCTGAAGAGGAAACCGAATCGCAAAGCGACGAAGGTGGAGAAACAAAAGAACAGGCATAATGGTCAGGGCAAAAGTGGCGGAATCGTCTTCAGTGAGACTCGTTTTATTTAAAAGCGGGCATTCTGAAAAACTGTTCGCCTGCGGCAAGAAAAGCATTTGCCGGTAGCTTATGGCTATTCGTAAAGGTTGAATTGCAAGTTATTCAGTGTGTTCAAGCGAACATCCAACACTCAACACGGAATATCCAATTATGAAGTTCTAGTCGCTTTCGTGACTAGGAAAC
Organism: Anaerohalosphaeraceae bacterium; assembly: GCA_030671565.1. Next base: position 6,462 of record DAOVIC010000070.1, on the reverse strand, counting down.
GGCGAGGCGGCTTTTTGGCCGTCTTTTTTTATATGGTCAGGAGATGTTTTGGCGGATCGGGTTTTTGTTAGTTTTGTCGGGGTTGGGGATGTTTTGTTTGAGCGTAGTTTGCGGGCGAAACGTTTAAGTGTTTCTGTTCGTCCCGGCAGAGGGGTTCGGGTTGCGGTTCCCAGGCGTGTTTCTTTTGCGGCTGCGCGGCGGTTTTTTGATTCGCATGTTGCGTGGGCCAAAAAGAGTGTTGCGCAGATGAAGGCGTATGAGAAGAAGCGTGCGGCAGTTAAGGAAAAACTTGGCGAGGTTGATGTTGCGGCGGCGAAGGAGTTTCTTGCCGGGCGGGTCGGTCAGTTGGCACGGGTGCACGGGTTTGAGTACGGCAAGGTTACGGTGCGGCGGCAAAAGACGAGGTGGGGGAGTTGTTCGGCGAAGAATAATATCAGTCTAAACGCCGGGCTTATGCATCTGTCCGAAAGAGCAAGGGACTATGTGATAGTGCATGAGCTTGTGCATACCGTACATAAAAATCACGGCAAACGGTTTTGGCGGAAGGTTGAGAAGGTTATGGGGGATGTAGGGAATATAAGGGATATACGGAGTGAGTTGCGCGGGCATCTTTTGTGAGGCAAATCCGAAACAAATTCTAAATTCAAACCACCGAAATTCTAAACATTGCCGTTGCGGATCAGGAGGCGGATTATTTGTTTTCCGTGTCGGTCGTTGGTTAAGTCTGGCCCTTATGATGTCGAGAAAATAATAGTCCGATGTTTTGTAGTATCGGCATTTTTTCTTTTATTTAATGGGTTGGACCTAAATATCAAGATGTCCCATAAACGCACCACTAATGTATTTTTTGCGGCGATGGTTTCCATTATCATCGGTTTGTTTGTTTTGAAGTCTCTGGATCATGCCCCCGTGCAGGCGCAGGCGTTTAGTTTGTCGGATTACCAGCGGCTTGGTTCTGTTGAGAAGTTTTTCAGCGACGATCTTAGCGAACCATTAAGGGATTGGGACGGGGTTGAAATTTATTACTATCAGGACAGCGGCAGCAGCAAATACGATAGCGAAAAATGCCATTTCGTTGTTTGGAACGGTTTTATCGGAAGTAACGGTCAGGTTCAGTCTACGATGAACTGGCGGAAGCAATTGCCTTATTCATTTAATAACGGTATTGACAGTGGCGCAGAGACGATCCAGATATGCATTGTTACCGAGGGCAATTTGCTTTGTCCGACGGATATCCAGGTAAAGCGGGTCGAAACCCTGGCGGAGGTGATAGCCAGAAAATTCAGCATCACGCCTGAACACATATCTTATCCGGGCAACTGGCGATAAAGAAAACGACAGTGGTTTTTGGGGGATTTCAGAAGCCAATCTTTATTTATCGGACTACGGTAAAAAGAACACCACACCAAAAAGGGCCTTTACAAGGAAATATCAGCGTTGATCGATTTTGGGTTTAACGAACAGCCCTTATAACCGATACATCCTGTACGACCCGCCCTTAGGGCGATAAGTGTTCGTAAAATTGGACCAAATAACTGGAAGGAACTGGATAATGGTTAATAAAGTAAAGCGGCTTGTCGGAATGATTTCAGGGTGCTTTGGCGGATTTCTGGGAACGGATATCGGTGTCGACCTTGGCACTTGCACTACGGTGATAAGCGTGCGTAATAAGGGCATCGTTCTTAGCGAACCTTCTGTGGTGGCGGTTTGTAAGAAAACCAATGTTGTTCTTGATAACGGTCAGGCAGTTGGATTTGTTGCACGTGAGATGCTTGGGAAGACTCCGGCTTCTATAAGTGCGATACGTCCGATGGAAAATGGCGTGATCAGTAACTTTCAGGCGACGGAAGCTATGCTGAGTTATTTTATCAAGAAGGCACAGGGTATGACGAAGGCTGGTCTTACTAAGCCTCGTATTGTTATTGCAGTGCCAAGCGGTATAACTCAGGTCGAGCGTCGTGCGGTTATCGAAAGTGCCGAACGTGCAGGTGCCCGTAAGGTTTATCTTGTCGATGAGCCGATGGCTGCTGGTATCGGTTCCGGACTTCCGATCGGTCATCCTACCGCTTCTATGATAATCGATATAGGCGGCGGTACCACTGAGGTTGCGATCATGAGTTTGTCTGATATTGCATCGTGCGAATCGGCTCGGGTCGGCGGTGATTCGATGGACAGGGCGATCATTAATCATATCAAGAAGACTTATAACCTGCTTGTCGGCGAGGTCCGTGCTGAGAAAGTTAAGATCGAGATCGGGTCGGCGGCGCCTCTTGAAAGAGAATTGACCATGGAAATCGCAGGACGCGATACGGTTACAGGTATGCCGCGCGAGATCGTTTTGACGAGCGAAGAAATTCGTGAAGCCCTTAAGGAGCCTATCTCGGAAATACTTGAGTCGGTTATACGGACACTTGAGAGGGCTAAACCGGAGCTGGCTGCCGATCTTATCGATAATGGGATCCATATTTGCGGCGGCGGATCACTGCTTCGTAATATGGATACGATTATCGAAAACGCCACGGGTCTGAAGACCACGAGAGTCGATGAGCCTATGCAGTCTGTGGCGAAGGGAACAGGGGTGTATGTTTCGAATATCGATATGTGGAAAAGTTCGATGGATTCGGTTGAAGATTAAAAGGTGTATTGAGTTTTGGCGGTAATGCAACAAGTAGGGAGACTTACAGATGAGGCGATACCTCACATACAGGCAGCAGCAAAGACGAAAGCGAAAGCAAAAGCTTTCAGTTTTAATTTTGGCGATCCTGGTTTTTATCGGCGTGAAAAGCTATACGCTTAGGCACGGGCCGATCTTTAGTTATGGCCGCGATCATGATTTTGCGGTTTCGGCGGCGAATCTTACGGAAGAGATCGCAAGCCTTTCGACCGATGAGTTTATGGCAGAGGTTGTTGACGACGGTGTTGAGGGTGACGAGGGACTGGCTTTGGAAGCTGAGGGTAATCTTAACGGGATACTTGCCGAGATTAAGGCTTGTATCAATTCAAATCCGCCTATGGTTATCGAGGCTCGCGACAAGCTTGGTTCGATGCTGGCGATGCCAATGAAAGCCGAGCAGACGGCGCTTGTTAAAGAGCAGATATCGATGCTTAGCGATAAGTGGCTTTTCAACAACATCGTTTTTAAGGACGATAAATTTTGCAGTAAGTACAAGGTTAAGCCGGGCGACCGTTTAGCCGGTATCGGTAAAAAGTTCAATATGCCTTATGGGGTGCTGATGCGGATTAATAATATCAGCGACGCCCGGACTCTTCGGGCAGGCAAGAGCATTAAAGTTATCGAAGGTCCGTTCCATTGCAGGGTGTCGCGGTCGCGGTTTACTATGGATCTGTACCTTCAGGATACTTTTGTGCAGAGTTTTGTTGTGGGGATCGGCAGAGGCGGCAAAGAAACGCCTGCTGGAACATGGCGGGTTCGGCCGGATGGAAAAATGATCACGCCGACGTGGACCGATCCTGACAGCGGCCGTGTTTATCATTCGGATGACGAAGATTATCCGCTCGGGACCAGGTGGATCGGTCTGGAAGGTATCGACGGTCCGGCTAAGGGCAGGGATGGCTTTGCTCTTCATGGTACGGATGATCCGGAAGAGATCGGCATGGCGAGTTCGCGCGGGTGTATACGTCTTCGTAACGAAGACATCGAATTTATTTATGACATTTTGATGTCGGGCGTTTCGCAGGTTGTGGTTGCCGAATAGCAGCTCTTAAGTTCAGTACATGATATACTTGTAAACTATGGTATTTGGCGTGTTTTTCTTTTTTCTGGCAGGTCCTATAATGGCCTGTTCATTTCTTTTGAAACCCCCTGAAAAAACTTATTTACGCGTTTTGATGCGGTTGGCTTGAGTTTAAGGGGTTTTTGTGATATAATCAAATCCATATGGGGGCTGTGTAACTGCAGCAGTAAATTTTTCGGATCATTGAAGAAGTTGTTTTTTGGTACGGATATTTTCGGAAGGTGGTGATTGATGAAAAGAGTTGGTGCTAAAAGTTTGCGTTCGTTTTTTGTGAACCCGAAGGCGTGCGCGGCAGGTTTATTTGCAGCGGCGATCTTTTGTGTTATGAGCAGTTTTGCCGGACCGGTTTTTGCCGAAGATGTCATCGGCGAGCCGAGATGGCACGCGGTGCATATGCGCGTTACCGCGTATTGCCCGTGTGCGAAATGCTGCGGTGAGTGGTCCGATGGTATGACGGCTACGGGGCATAAGATATTTCAGGGCGACAGGTTTGCCGCTGCTGACAGAAGGTATGCGTTTGGGACCGAGATGATTGTCGCCGGTTACAATAACGGCGAAGTTATCAAGGTGCTTGACCGGGGCGGAGCTATTAAGGGCGACCGGCTTGATGTATTTTTCAATACGCACGAAGAGGCGCTTCAGTGGGGGGTGCAATACATCGACGTTAAGATCGGCGAGTGATAATCAGTTTTGTCCTGGCCTTCATGATCAACACATAAAAAGGTCTCGTCCTGTTTGTTAACAAAACAGGGACGGGACCTTTTATTATTCAGCCTGCTTGTGAGTTTTTTGAAGCCCTTAGTTTTCTTCTTCGGGCACTATCCCCATATTACCGTCCAGGACCTTCCACTGTATTGGTTTTCCGTTGTCGCTTTCGAACCGGTCTCTATGTCTCATCTTATTATGGCGTTACGTTTATCAGCTTGTTTATTCCGTAATTATTTTGTATGAGTTTGTCGGCGGCGTAGCGATTGCTCCTGTCTATTACTACGGTTGGGTTGTCGTTTTCGAATGTTATGGTGTCGAACTTGTCGAGGGGGTTTAGTTTCATCGCTTCTGTTATGTCGGCGATACTTCTTACTTTTATTCCGTTGTATTTGTCTATCACGATCCTGCCGAGCGAATGGTAGCCGAGCGAAATATCTGTCGGCAGGACGTAGCTTAGGACCAGTATGTCTTCTCTTTCGTCCGAGGGGTTGAAGGAGTCGTTTCGATAATAGTTGTAGAGATGCGGCGGGACCGCGCCTTGCCAGTTGTCGCCCCAGCTAGTTAGATACGGACGGGTGAGTTTTTGTATGACGTACCCTGCGGTTATGATGTATTCGGGTTGTTTGCCGTACTCGTAGAATGGGACGAGCATTTCGGAGGCTTTGAAATTTTTTGCGGTGGCGGAGACCTGTTTTTTCCGGCCGTCGCGGAAGATGTCGAAAGTTATCGAGTCGCCTGTTTTGCGGCTTGTGATGAGATCGTGATACATTATGCGGTCAAATACAGGGTGCTGGAACCGGCCGTGCGAATCTATCGGGTTGTTGTCGATGGCAAGTATGACGTCGCCTGCTTTCAGTACGTCGCCTGCGGTGCCGAGGTTGTATGTTTTGGTTACATAGATGCCGTCAGTGATCTCCGGAGGCATTTTGAGATAGTTGCGCATGGCTGGGTCGACGAGATTGCTTGCCGAAAATCCCAGCGACGGAAAGCCTTCGTAACTACCGCTTCGGGCGTTTTGCAGGAAGAGGTTGATGGTGTGTGCCGGCGCAAGGCCCGCTTCGGCGTTTGCGGAATCGGACCAGTACGCGATGCCGATCGGTTTTTCGTTATAACAGAAGAGCCGTCCCCTGCCCGGTGTTTGCGGGGAACTGCCGACGATGTAGTCGAGTACCTGCGAGTAAGAGACGTTTGATTTGTTTACTTCGGCACGGTCGAGGGCGGCATGCGAAGTATTGATCTGGCCGCCGGAGGATATCCACCATGCGGTCAGTTCCGCGTTCTTGTTAAAATCTTCTACGAACGTTATCGGCTTAAGCGGGGCGTTCATGGCGTTGGGGTCGAGCTGGAGCAGGCAGAGGTTGGCTTCGTAGTCGATGACTTTTACGGTTACGGGGACGAACTCGTTTTGTCCGAATCGTCTTGCTTTGACGAATGCGGCATCGATCATGTTGCGTGCGGTCGTCAGTACCTGATACGGCGCTACCGCACATCCGTAACCGTGTTCCTGCCGGACCGGAGCCAGCTTCCACGGCTGAAGGTTTTCGTAGGCGGATGTGGTTATGTCAAGAAATACGAGCGAATGTTTTATCTCGTCCTTGAAGGCCTTTTCGGCAGAATCGGAATTTCTCCGCTGTGCTGTTTCACAACCGGCGAACAGGATCGCGGCTAAAATTGTTATCGTTAAGGTCGGTCTATACGTCATGGTCAGTTCTCCAGGCTTGCCTTTGCGGGTACGTTGTATTTATTCATTATTTCAGGTGCTCTGACGAATGCTTTTTCATTGTCAATGATAAGCGGGGTGGGCGAGAACATGAATTTTATTTCACAGAAGGCCTCTTCGTTGTTCTCGAAAGCTTCTTTAAGGTCGGCAAGCGTATTTATCGCGACCCCGTTTACCGTTTCGACCACGCTGTTGAGGTATCTTTTGGAGTATGAGTTTACTTCATCGGGAAGCATCTCGGACATGACGACATATTCTTTTCTTTCTTTTGACTTGTTC